>CAWVUN010000058.1:0-8102 GCA_963932495.1 uncultured bacterium | reverse complement strand
GGTGTCTCCTTTGTTTGAATTACTTTGTTCGTCGAAAACAATTTTACAAAAAAGGGTGCCCTGCCTGCTCACTCCTCATACTCCAGAAACCACCATAACTCCATTTAGGCATGGCTCTCTGCGATTGTTTTTGACAGAAAAAAGAGCTTTTAAAACCCCAAAGCAATTGAAATCCAGCTCTTTAAAGAGACCTCTCATTCGTCAAAATACGATGGATTAACAGGATTAGTTAATAGGTAATTTTTAGAAGAAGCTCTTGATCGCGAAATGGCGCGTGCAAAAAGGTATGGAGATTCTCTGTCAATTTTATTTTTTAATTTGGATAATTTTAAAAACTAAACGACGTATATGGTCATTTGGCGGTATATTTAATTTTAAAAAAGGTAAGGCAAATTATTATAGATGAAAAACGAGCCGAGGATATTGCTGGCAGGTATGGCGGTGAAGAAATGGTTTTAATTTTACCTTCAACTGAAAAAATTAGCACTTTGGTTTTAGGCGAACGAATAATAAGAAAAGTCAGTGAATTAGAAGCAGTCTATGGGGAGGACACTATACTGGTGACATTGAGCGGTGGATTGGTGTGTTGCCTGGTAGATTCCGAAGACCCTGTTAAACTTTTAGAATTTCCTTATAAAGCTCTATACCAGGTCAAAGCGGCAGGCAAGAATAATATTGCCCTTTACCCACAAGATAAAAGGCGTTATTTACGAATTAATTTCGGAGAGTCTGTAAAAGTTGAACTATGCGGGAAGTCCGAATCGTCATCGCTTGTATCAAAGAGTAAAAATTTGAGTTTGACTGGTATTCTATTTGAGAGTTCTTTTCCTTTAGAAATTGGAAGTAAAGTAAGGCTAGATGTTGAAAATAGAGGAAGAAAAAAAGTAATTTTTGATTGTAGGAAGCTTTGTACGCGTTGAAAATATATTTAAAATATTGGCATTACGTTTTTGGAAGTTCATCGAGAGGCTCAAAACGGTATTTCCAAACATATAACAGATTATTTGGAGAATATGTCAAAAGACTTTAAAGGTTGATATTTCCTTTCATTTTTATGGTGAATTAATTTGGCATAAAATTTTCTCGTATGAAATTCACGACTGATTGGATTTCAATTTGTGTAAGAACGTCCTTCCAAGGCATCATTGCCGTTCCAGGCCTACCTTCTGTCACAGATTGAATCATTCGATTTTTTGATAACTCTTGTTTTGACTTTTCTAGAGTGAAGTTTCTTGGTGGGGGATCTAAAACTGAAGCGGCGAAAGGGTTGACGTTGCCGCGCTCTCCATGACACACCTTGCATTTTTCTTTGTAGATTTCTTTTCCAATATCAACAGTAGGTTGTTCAGCCAGAAATGCGGATGTGATGATCCAGAGCAAGTAACTTTTCATGTGCCTACGGATTTCATAAAATCATATCTTCGACTTTTTCTATTAGTAGAGCAGAAATTAATTCGCCTTTTACTCTACGAACTAATCTTTTAAAAACAAGCTTCTTAGCACGAAGCGAAATATGAAAAACGTCAATACCGCGATCACCATTACAGGAAATTTTGGCGCGATGTATTTGAATCCCAAAATCTTCTAAAACTGCGACGATTTTATATAACATTCCGATATGATCTCGGGCTTCAGTTCTAATGACTGTGTAATGAGGATTGCTGACGTTTTCTAGTTTAACTTTTGGTATGATCCCAGTCTTTTGTTTCTTTTCAAAAGTTGAGAAGCGTTTTCTTTCTTTAAGAATTTCTCTTATGGTAGTTTTCCCATCTATAAGGTCCTGCATGGAATGTTCTACCTCTAACCAAAAAGAGTCAATTTCATAAATTTTGCCGTCGGTTCTTCCAACCTGCAATATTATAATGACGATGTTGTCTTCCCCTAAGAATGACTGTGCTCCTAAAATAGTCATATTTTTTGCTGTTAAAATTCCTACCAGGTTTTTTAAAGGTTTCTTTTTCCCTTCACAGGCTAGGGTTAAAATATGGTGTTCCCCTTGTTGGTTATATTGGATATCTAGAAGAAAAGGTTCGCTTTTTACTAATCGTAATAGACGAATGTGTTGCGCTACAACTTCATGGGATGCCCAGGATAGGTAATCTTCCCCCATTCGATCTAGATGTTCTTCGATTTCCCACCCAAAGAATTCTTTTTGCAAGAAGCTGTGAAGTTCAAACTTTGTCAATAAAGCTGATGATTGGGGAGTCTCTGTTATTTTTTGAAATCTATTGCGAGTTAGATTGAAAAGTTCTGAAAGCAGAAACCGTTTCCATGATGTCCAGGTGTCTGGAGCGGAAGATTTTAAGTCTGCATAGCTGATTAAATAAAGTGCGTTTAATTTTTCAGGAGTCTCAACGATTTTTATAAAGTCTTCAATAGCTTTGCCATCATGAAAATCTTTGTAAAAAGCAAACTCTGTCATCATAAAAAAATTACTTAATAAAAATCCAAATAGGTCTTTTTTTTCTGGGTTTAATTTAAGTTGATTGGACAATGAAGAAACTTTGCTTCGAGCTCTTTCCGTCTCTGCTTCATCAGTAAATGCGGCAAGCGAGTGAGCTAATGCCGATAATTTTAGAATATCTTTGGAAGGGTTATTTTTGTAAATAAAGGATAACTCAGCTAATTCGGTCCCCTCAGGAGATTCTAATTCTTCTAAAAAGCGAACCATTCTAAGCGAATGTTCGTCCGTTGTATATCGGCGATAATTATCGTAACGAACTAAGCAGTGAATTTTTTCAAAATGTGGAAGAATTTTTCCGAGAACTCCCACTTCATGCATTTGTCTCAGGTTTTTTTCAGAATTTTCTTGAGTAAATATATTTAACAGTGTTTCGCGAACAAAAGTGGATTGAACAAACTCCCTATCAAGCAACTTCAAGTTTAAGCGAATTTGCTGCTTTAGTTTAGGGCTCAGTTCCAATGACTTTTTGTGGCAAATATCGAAGAGAGTTAGCATAAGTTGAGGTTTAGCTTGGAAAGCTTCGCCTATATCATTTTTGTAATGTAGTTCTGAGTCTTTTGATAGGAATCCGTCGCCAAGGTCTTTTTGAGTTAGCGATGTAATGACTTTCGCAAAATAAGGTTTTTCTAATTGGAGACAACGCTTAAAAATTATTTCTGAATAATTATATATGTTGGTGGCGTGTAAAAAATAATCTCGCATGAAGCTCTGAGTAAGATCTGTTTCATCTTGTTGCTTATAGCCAAGATTGAGAGCTAAATTGTTTTGAACGTCTACTAGAAGCTTGTCAGTCTTCTTTTCGGTAAGATAATGAAGTTCGTTGCGAACGCGTAAAAAAAAGTTGATTGATCGGTAGTAACTTTTGATTTCCCGTTTCGATATGGTTTTTCCTTCATCGAATTCTAAAAATGTAGTTGTTCCAAAAAGAGTAGCCATTCCCCAAAGAGCTGTATGGTAGTATCTCAGTCCTCCTGGACCATCTTTAATATTAGGTTCTGGAGCGCAAACAAATTCGCTGACTGATTGGTTTGAGTCAAAATATTCGTTGAGTTTGGAGTTTAATATTTTTTTTATATTCTTTTTTAAGACGTTTTTTTGAACTGCTTGGTTTAGTTCGTCAAATAATTCAATGTTTCCAGTAAGGATGCGAATGTCTACCAGCGCGGTTTGAACAGTAAGGTCTTCTTTCGTTAACGCAACGCAATTTTTGACGGTTCGAACGCTATGTCCAATTTCCAACCCAATTCCCCAAAATATTGAGATTAGATCTTGAATGAACCTTCCTACGGTTTCGTCATCTTTTTTAATAATGAATAAAAGGTCTATATCTGAGTGGGGATTAAGTTCGCCTCTTCCATACCCGCCAACAGCAACAAGTGAAAACCGATCGGTAATGTTAGAATCGGCGTAGATTTCTAGTTTGATTAGTGAGTGGACAAGATGTCGGATTGATTCGTCCATAAGCCCTGTATGTGCTTGAACAATTTCGCGTCCACCAGCTCCTGAGCGATGCCAAGCTCTGATTTTATCGCGCTCTTTTTTGAAAAGGGCTTTAAAGGTTTGGAAATACGAAAGACGCTCTCTAGGATCGGAGGGTATTTGGGTTACTTTCCGAAAATCTAATTGGAACTGGTATTTTAAGTTAGTTTGACCCATTTTTTTTTGATGTAGATTTTTCTTTGAAGCAGTTGAGAAAATAAGAAATTTCGTTAGCGATTAAAAAGAATTAAGCGCGTTTGACCGATATCAAATTTAATAGATTTAATATTTGGTGCGAAAGCCGGATTAATCAAAAGAATACGTTATTATCCATTACGAAGCAACGGTATGGATAATTCCTTATGAAAAAAGCTAAGTTTGATTGAGAGTACAATTAGGAAATTATCTCGATAATTTTCTGGATATGCCTTTTCAAGGCGCCGCGTTTGCTTTCGACTAGTTTCAGAGCGGTACTTCCCATAGTGGCCCTCTTTTTTTTATTATTCATTAAAAAGTCGATGGTTTCGGTTAGCCGATCAATGTTGTCGAGTTGAATTCCTCCGCCACCTGAACTTAGTAGTTTTGCTTCCTCTTCAAAATTTTTCATGTGAGGTCCAAAAATAACAGGTTTTCCAAGCGCAGCCGGTTCCAGAATATTTTGTCCTCCAAATTCAGGATTGAATCCTCCACCAACAAATGCCAGATTAGATATTTTATAATAATCGTTTAGATCACCAAGAGTATCTACTAAAACCGTACCGCCAGGTTCAATATAAGTTTGAATAATGCTAGTTGCATTAGAGAAATTTATCTTTGCCTCTGACTGAAGAGTAAATGGTAGGTCGTATTTAGAGAAAAGATTTTCTATTTCAGATCGTCGGTTGATGTGTCGAGGAGCCAAGGCAAATTTAGCGGTGGAGTGTTTTTTACGAAGCTCCTTTATGGATTGAAGAATGGTTTCTTCTTCTCCTGGGCGAGTTGAGCCAAATACCGTTAAGTTTAGATCTGTTAATTCATTATTTAGTAATTGGGATTGGTCTAATATAGTTGATGCATCAAATTTGATGTTGCCTATTGTTTCGGTTTTAGTTTTCGAAATCCCTAGATTGACGATGCGGTCAGTATCTGTTTGTGAGCGCATCGCAAAGAACGAAATTGGCTCGATAAATTTACGAAATAATCTTGCCACTTTAGAGTAGCGCTGATAGGACCGTTCTGAGATTCTTCCATTTGCAAGTAGAACGGGGATTTTAAGTTTAGCGCAACGCCATAATAAACAAGGCCAGAATTCTGATTCGATCAAAATAAGGATTGAGGGGTTTAATTTTTTTATCAGCGGGTTAATCCAAATGGGATGATCTGGAGGCAATCGAAAAACCGGCTTAAGGTTTTCTTGAATGGCTAATTGGTAGCTGGATTCTGTGAAAGTTGAAAGAACAAGAGGTGGAATTCCGTCTATTTTTTCCAATGCCTTCCACAGAGTTAGAGCTACGCGTGTTTCTCCAACGGAGGAAGCGTGAATCCATAAGGATTTATCCATATCTGGAGCATTAATTTCACCTGACAAGCGTTCCTTTATATCTTTGCGAAATTTCTTGTCTGAAAGTGAACGCCCAAAAATAAAAGGCATGGCCAATAGGAGAACAGCATTAAGAATGATAAAATATAGAAAAATCATTTTCCCAAGTTTGCGTATTTATGAGTCTTGAAAGTTTTTATTATCAAATAATCGATCCAAGTCGCAAATTTTACCATCTTCCGTTGTTCTTCGTTTTAAAAATAATTTCGTTTTTTTATTCATTTGTTATGAAGCTAAGAGTTTGGCTTTATAGGAAGAACATCAAAGAAACGCGACGATTGCCTTTACCAGTAATTAGTATAGGTAATTTGACGTTAGGTGGTACGGGGAAAACTCCAATGACTATTTGGGTTGCGAAAGCGTTATTGAAACAAGGGCGTAAACCTGCTGTATTAAGCCGTGGATATAGGTCAAAAACTAAAAACTCAATTGATATTGTATCCGATGGATCCAAGCTTTTAATGACCCCTGAATTGTCTGGAGACGAACCGGCTATGATGGCCCGTCATCTAAAGGGGGTTCCTATAATTATCGGGAAAGACCGTTATGCGTCAGGTCAACTGGCGATTAAAGACTTTAAAGTTGATACGCTTATTTTAGATGATGGCTACCAGAGGTTGGATGTTTTTCGTAATCTTAATATTTTGCTAATGGATCACTCTTATAAGTTGGAAAGTGATTCTATTTTTCCAGCAGGAACTTTACGAGAACCGTTAGAAGAATTGAGACGAGCTGATTTGGTTTGTTTTACCCGTGTTGAGCTTGGTAGACCTGGCCCGTCTATTGAGGATTATATTGAGCCTGAAACTCAAACTATTAAGTGTCAAACAGAAATTAATGAGTTAAATGACTTAGAAAAAACGAAAACTATGATTGTTGAAGAAATTAACGGTATTAAGGTTTGCGCTTTTTGTGGTATAGCCCAGCCAGATAAGTTTAAAAAATTGTTAGAATCTTATGGGGCTCAAGTGGTTTCTTTTATTGATTATCCGGATCATCATACTTTTAAAGAAGTGGATATTAAAAAGATTGAGGAGAGCGCAAAAAAATTTCAAGCTGACATGATTTTAACGACTGAAAAAGATTCTGTTAAACTTTTGAACTTGACGTTTTCTTTGCCGCTATATTCTGTTGTTATAGGTTTGAAATGGTTGGATGGAGAGAGTGTCTTAAATGAGTTTCTTTCGAACGAATCAAATTTCTTGAAAACCTAGATTTTTAAAAATAAATCTTAAAGTGTTAATTTATCTCTACTAGAGAGAATAATTTAGTTGTGTCTCATGGAATTTTTTAAAAATTTAACCCCGAACTCTCGTTTTGCTTTAAACATTTTAATTCCTTTAACTTATTTTATCATTATAGGGATAACTTATTTTGGCTCCAAAAATTTTGGATTTGGTTTTCCGCCAATTGTAATTCCTGCGCTTAGTGTGGGGTTTTGTGGATTAATTCTATGGATGGTTTCTATGATGAATTTAGGCTCTTCATTTGCCGTTTTGCCTGGTTCTAAAGAGTTAGTGAATAAAGGAGTCTATAAATACCTCAGACATCCTATGTACTATGGAATTAACATCACTTTAGGAGGTTTGATCATTGCTTCAGGGTCTTTATGGGGATTGTTTCTATATATAGTTTTGGCAATTCCACTCAATGTGGTTCGTTCTCATTGGGAGGAAAAAGCGTTGCTCGAAGAGTTTGGAGATTTATATGTCGAGTATACAAAGAAGACTTGGTTCTAATTCGATGAGATTTTTTATTTTCCTTGCCGTTATTCTTTTGTTTTCTGCTTGTACTTCCGCGCCTGAGAAAAAAGAGTCTACTTATTATTTCCAAACAGAATCATTCAAGGGATTAGGGAATGAAATAGAAAAAGACGATAAGAACTTAGCAAAATTATTTGGATTGCCACAGAGTTATTATCCATGGATAAATAATGACTTTTATAATCTAGAGGAAAACGAGTCCGAGAAAGAAGGCTGGCTGGGGATAACAATGAAGCTGGCAGAAATTCCCATAAGAATTTCGGAGACTACCCAATTTTCTTCGGGAATTAAAGTGGTTTCCGCTATTCCAGGATCTCCCGGTGATATTGCAGGATTTGAAATGGGAGATATTATTATTGGTTTTGCTGGAGAACGGCTCATAAATAAAATGGGAGTTAATCTTCTGGAAAGTTTTAGAAATAAAATTCAAGAACATTCCCCTGAGAGCCAAGTTGAATTTGAAATTATTCGCAAAAATAAAATCAAGCAATTAAAAGCTGAATTAGTAAAGCGACCAAGCAGTCAACCAAATATTAAACCTCATCCTGAATTAAAACGAACTCGTCTAAAGTTTAAAGATTCCTTGCTTCATTACGTTTTAAAAAAAGAACATCTGGAAGAACATTTTCAAGAAATAACCGGCGAGATTAGGAAAACTGTTTCTAAAGTTTATAACTCATCTGTGAAATTTGAGAAATACAATCCATTTCGGTTATCCAAGGTGGATTATCTGGCTCATTACCCAATGGATTTACCGCGAGTATCGCGCGGAATAGTTTCTGGATTAGAAAAAGATTTTAGTTCTGAAAATATAAAT
>CAWVUN010000057.1:0-8200 GCA_963932495.1 uncultured bacterium | reverse complement strand
CCTATAACAGTCAATGGCATGTACAACTTCATGGAATGGGTAATGACTCAAATGCTTAGTATCATGTTACCCATTTTACTTAGCATCATGGTTGCCGGTGTGATCGCTAATTTACTGCAAACAGGGGGACTGAACTTTTCATCGTCACCTTTAAAACCCAAATTCTCGAAAATAAATCCAATGAAAGGGTTTAGCAGAATATTCTCTAAGAATTCAATTTCAGAACTAATGAAATCACTATTTAAGGTTGGGGTGTTGACCTTTATCGGATACATGACCATAAAAAATCATATGGATGAAATCCCTCCCCTCATGGATTTTTCTGTAGGGCAAATTCTTTTATTCATTGGAGATATCATGATTGAGATCATGATACAAGCACTTATCTTCATGGTCATTCTTTCCTCAGCCGACATGTCTTTCCAAATCTTCCAACATGGCGAAGAACTTAAAATGTCGAAAGAAGAAGTGAAACAGGAAAGAAAAGAAACCGACGGTAATCCACAATTAAAACAAAGAATCCGCACCACTCAATTGGAAATGGCCAGAAAGCGTATGATGGCCGCCGTGCCAGAAGCAGATGTAATCGTTACCAATCCAACTCATATATCCATCGCATTAAAATACGATAGAGATCAAAACCAAGCACCTATCGTAGTCGCAAAAGGAGCAGACAATATAGCGGCAAAAATTAGAGAAATAGCAAAAGCAAACGACGTTCCATTGGTCGAGAATAAACCGTTGGCAAGAACGCTTTATAAAACAGTAGAAATCGGCCAAGTTGTCCCAGCCAATCTATTTAGGGCAATAGCAGAGATCCTCGCCCATGTATACAAACTCAAGAGCAAAACGTTTCTATAGTGGAAAATGTGTTCACAGGCAGACTCTTTTTTTCCCGATTAAATAAAATCATAAAGACATTATAAAAACTAAACAATCATTTATTTTAAAGAAAGTAAATCGAATTATATGTATATCAAATATTCGGAACAAGCTTTAAACTTTTCAAAACATCCAATAAAATCGTTCTATTATAAATATAAACAGAATATCCAATTGCATAATTAGTCGATAAAATATTGATAAAATTTATTTCCGTTTATGAGAGCTCATTTAGATTTTTATTTCTCAAACTCAGCCAATAACATTTTTTTAAAAAATATTACATTCTGGTCTACCTAACGAAGTATATTAGTTAGATTCATATTTATTAATAAAGAAGTCATTGAACTTAACATTTTGCCTATATTTAGTAAAAAACAATGTTGGTGTTTCTACCTCAGTAATTTCCACAATCCCTAAAAGTTCTTGTCCAAATCTCTTGTAGTCAGGTTTATTAAATTTCACATTTTTTTTTGATTTTTCTAAACTCATTTTCACCGATACGGTCTGCACGGCCCGTTAACTTTAATTTTTCTCCTCTTCCATTAAAGTTTCTATATTCAAAAAATGCTGCCCCCCTCCACAATTAGTTGAATAGTTAGTTCCAAAATCGACAAAGCGCATTATCTTTTCTTCCATCGTGATAATAACGCGGAAAGGATTCAGTATTTTTTTTTGGAAGCTTACTTCTTTCAAACATTCGGACTTTTGCGGATGTAAACAATCCCAAATTAGATAAAGTGCCCTGATAGTTTTTTATTGTCTTAGGGCTTTAAGTATCAGCTTTTATCCAAGGAACCTTAAGAATAATAAAACCTGACTTAACATCTTTATTTCCCTTTAAAATAACTTCCCCTAAACATATCTTCTGTCTCGGAATAATAACCAAACGAACATTTATGACCTTTTTTTCACCATCAATTTCTAGTCATCGTTCCCCTAAAGCGGCATAGAGTGTCCCCCTAAACTTTTAACTGAACGATCAATTTACTGTCAGTTTTAACAATTTCTTTTACCAGCGCAGGATCGCTCGATTTAATCGTGTAAACAACGGGCCTAAATTTTATGGACTCGAAGCCTCGGATCCTAATAAATTTATATTTAAAGAGCGGACCCGTTTTGACATTAATTGCGACTAGAATGATTTTTGATTCGCTTAACAGAACAGACCGGAATGAATTGAGGGATTTGCCAGAAATACGAATTTATACAGTACCGGCAAAGTATCCAATAAATTGAAGAACCTTTTGGAAACGTTATTCGTCGGTTTTAATTCAACGGATTAAATCCGTAACGCTGGCTAGTGGGTACTTAAGTAATTGAAAGTCTAGAATAAGGTTCTAGAGTTTTCTTTAGTTCAGGGTTTTCAACTCCAAAAACATTGACTTTGTATGAAGCTCCTTTACTATTAGAGGAGATGGGGTCAACGAGGACAACAAACAAAAAACGCAAAAAAACCGAAGGATTTTTACTTTTGGCGTTTCTATACAACCAAGCCTTTTTCGACTAATTGGCCGTGAGCAAGATCTATACGAGATTCTGCATCTTGACTATCCACCCAATTAGATAAATCCTCTAGCCCTTTTTTCAAGGAAATTTCTGATTTGAAGCCTAATTTTTCAATTTTTGAAACATCTGCGAAGCAATGCCTAATATCTCCGTTTCTAAACTTATGAACGATATTAGGAAAAAAACTTTTTCCAGATAACTTAATGAGAGTGCTAGCCAACTGAAGAATAGAGGTGGGTTGTCCAGTGCCTATATTAAAAATTTCAAACTTGGCTTCAGGAGAATCTAATAAAAGAAGTTTTCCTCGTACTAAATCTTTTACATGGATAAAATCTCTGGTCTGTTCACCATCCTCATAAATCAAAGGGGGTTTGTCATTTTTAATACTTGACGAAAATATCGCAGCAGCACCCGTATAAGGATTGTTTAAGCTTTGCCTTGGGCCATAACAGTTAAAATAACGACAAGCCACCGTTGGTAATTGATATGCTTTACCAATCATCAACGAATACACTTCCTGGTCTTTTTTACTCTGAGCGTAAACGGAAGTGCAATCAAGATCTTTATCTTCATCGGTGGGAGCAGGCTTTAAAATGCTTCCACAATCAGGGCAATACATTTCCCATTTTCTATCTAACAGATGTTTTTCAAGCCTAGATTTTGGTTTGACCATTCCATGTTCTTTGCATTTAAATCGCCCCTCCCCATAAAGACTCATAGAGCTAGCAACAAGGACTTTTTCAATGGAATGCTTCTCGTTAACCAAAATATCCCACAAAATACCAGTTCCTTGGACATTCACGGAAATATACTGATCTATCGAATACATTGATTGGCCGACACCCACTTCTGCCGCATCGTGAATGACAACATCAACACCCTGGATAGCTTTTTTCAAGCTTTCCCGGTCGCGAACATCGCCTTTAATAAACTCGGCTTGAGAGCTCAAATATTGTGGGATTTTTGCGTCAGGTCCATGAACTTGCGGATTGAGGTTGTCGTAAACACGGACTTCATTTCCACGTTCTAATAAGGCGTCTACTGTGTGCGACCCGATAAAACCGGCACCTCCAGTAACCAATACTTTTCGGCTTGATCTCATTTGAAAAATAAATTTAGTTTTTAAAAAGGACTACTTTAATTTAACGAAATCTGGGGAAATTTCTTTAGCTTTTAAGCAATAAAAAATGAAATAATACTTCTTTTTTCAATTATCAAGCAAAAATCTAAAAACTTCTAGTTTTGGAAGATGAGTGCAACAGAAGATCAAATTGGTGTCATGGGGAGACACGAACTCCCCTATTCGTAAAACTTAAACCCTTTAAAAATAATAACTTATAGAAAAACAGTTTGTCACAGTATAGTCTATTTGTGTCAGGTTAAACAGTAAAAAATAAGAGTGAAGAGGAGTGAGTAACTTTTAGTAGGAATGAAGTTAACAACGGGAGGACTTTATGTTTACTAATGGAGTTTGCTAAGATGATGCTCGGTCACAAATCAAAAGATGATGTGACTGAGAGCTATATAAGGGTTTCCGCTAAGATGAGATTGAGGTTTTACGACTATGCAGAGCTATTTGTAGGCGATATAAGTGCCGATCATGGGAACTCTATTCGCCTATTTATGGATAAAACTGCATAAAAAGCCTTATTTCATAAGGACTTAGGGGGGGCGAAAACAGCGAATTACTACACTTTTTTGGGAATCGCTAGAGCCTTTACAAACAAAGGAGTTAGGTGGTGCCGATGGGGAGAGTCGAACTCCCACGGATCGCTCCATACGCCCCTCAAGCGCACGTGTCTACCAATTCCACCACATCGGCATTAGATATAAAAATTATTTTTCTACTGGCTTGGGGTCTGAAGTTGCCGGTTGGCTTTGCTCTTGTTCAGGAATAACTGAACTACTCTCTCTTTTAGAAGAAAGAGTCGCAAGGGTTAGAGAAGTACACATGAAAATAACAGCGGCTACTGTTGTCAGTTTAGTTAATACATTTCCTGCTCCCGAGCTGCCAAACATCGCCTGACTACCCGCTCCTCCAAAAGCTGAACCCATTGCCGCCCCTTTTCCACTTTGTAGCAAAACAACCAACACTAAAAATAATGCGGCAACAATATGAACGGCAAGTAAAATCGTACTCATGTATTTCTTCTCTCCTGTCTCTAATTTATTGAATCTATAATGGCATAAAATGAATCTGCGATCAAGCTAGAGCTACCCACTAAAACTCCATCAACCCCATTTTGAGCTAATAATTCTGAACTATTCTTGGGACTTACGCTTCCTCCATAGAGTATGATCATGTCTTCGCTTGCCTCAACACCATAAAGACCTTTAATTGTCATACGGATAAATCCATGAGATTCTAGGGCTTGATTCGGAGTGGCATTTTTTCCCGTACCAATCGCCCAAACAGGCTCATAAGCAATAATAATTTTTTTTAGGGATTCAGGCTTAATCCCTTGAAAACAAATAGATAGTTGACGGGCTACAATGGTTTTCGTTTGATCAGCTTCTCGCTCTTCTAAAGTCTCTCCAACACAAACAATCGGTAGTAAACCTTTATCAAGAGCTAAATGAATTTTCTCGTTAACCTCTGCGTCAGTTTCATCAAAAAGGGTCCGACGTTCTGAATGTCCTATAAGAACATAAGAGCAACCGCAGTCTAATAACATATCAGCGGAGATTTCTCCTGTATAAGCCCCTTTTGATTGAGAGCACAAGTTTTGCCCCCCAATTTTGATTTCTGTTTCCTTAATTAATCCATAGACAGCTTTAAGAACTGTAAATGAAGGAAATATAATTATGTCCGCTTTTTGAGGACCGGTAAACTTAGAAACCAAATCACAAGTCAGCTCCTCAGCCTGAGAGCAAGGGAGGTTCATTTTCCAATTACCGGCAATTATAGGCCTTTTCATTTTTTTTAAATTCTTCTAAATACCTTTATCCAAAATAAATAAAACCAGATCTCTAACTCGGCAAGAATACCCCCACTCATTGTCATACCAAGAAAGAACCTTTACCATATTCTTATCGATGACTTTTGTAGAAAGAGAATCAACCGTAGAAGATGCAGGGTTTCCGTTAAAATCTGCAGAAACTAAAGGATCGCTTTCAAAATCCATGATCCCTTTTAACTCATTTTCGCAAACAGATTTAAGAGCATCGTTCACTTCCTCTGTTGTCGTCTCGCCATCAATATTGACCACTAAATCGACCAAAGAAACATTTGGAGTCGGGACTCGAATGGACAAACCATCCAGTTTTCCATTCAGTTCAGGCAAGACCAAGCCCACTGCCTTCGCAGCTCCGGTGGAAGTAGGAATCATCGAAACGGAAGCCGCTCGTCCCCTTCGAGGATCTTTGTGTGGCATATCCAATACTCTTTGATCGTTTGTGTAGGAATGAATCGTTGTCATCAAACCTTTTGTTACTTTGAACCGATCATGAAGTGCTTTCGCCAAAGGAGCGACACAATTTGTGGTACAAGAAGCGTTCGAAATCACTTGGTGCTCGCTTGGATCATATTTGTCCTGATTCACTCCTAAAACCACCGTAATATCAGAATCATTTGCGGGAGCGGAAATTACAACTTTTTTGGCACCAGCATCTAAATGTTTTTGTCCGCCAGCGCGACTAGCAAAAAAACCGGAAGATTCAATAACTATATCGACATTAAGTTCTTTCCATGGCAAATTTGACGGCTCTTTTTCGGTAGTAACACGGACGCTTTTTCCATTTATTTTTATCTCATTATCCCCCGCTTCTATTTCAGCCGGGTTTCTTCCATGAACGGAATCGTATTTAAACAAATGAGCTAAGGTTTTCGTGTCCATTAAATCGTTAATAGCAACAATTTCAAATACGTCGCAACGGCGATCTTGTAACATCGCTCGCAATACCATTCTGCCAATACGACCAAAACCATTTATAGCAATCCTTTTTGACATTCTATACTTTACTCCTAATCTCACTAAGGCAAACGAATTCTTTAATGATTTGTATTTTTGGGAAATATTCCAAAGGAATGATTTAAAAAAAATTCAAAGGCTGGGGATATTCAGAAGTCTAAAAATTTAAGTCATATAATAGCTAATATAACCCTAAAACTGATTATGCAGAATCATAATAGAGGTGTCAAGGGAAGGCGATGTAATAAAAGGATTTAAAGGTGTTTTTTTTAAGAAAGAAATATAATAACTAGCTTCTTCATTAAAGTATGAGATAAGGGTTCCAGTATTTATCAATTTACAACTTTTAGTCTAATTTCTTCTTGACCGATCACATCATTAGATTTTTCTTGTTCCGATGCAAAATTAAGAAGCATTTTGTCTGTTTGCGGTTTAATTTCTATACTCGCACCAATAGGACGTAGCATTTCCCGGTATTCGGTTATCAAGTAATTTTCTTGACGCAATAAATTTTCTAAATCTTGTTCAAATTTCTTTTTTTCCTTAGTAACCGTAATATACCGAGCTTCTATTGAGGCCTTAGTGCCTTTAGCATTTTCCTTTTTTGCGTTAATTTCTGCAAAAGCGGTCATCAAGTTATTTCTAACTCCGTCAATATAGAACAAATCTTCATCAAACTTCTTAAATACATTATCTAAAGATTCTAAATATTCTCTTCTTCTTTTGATTAGATGATCTCTTCCCAAACAATTCTTGTTGTACTGCCCCATCAACTTTTCTTCGACATCCATGGTCACTCTTTTTTGAACTGACACATTTCCAGCCTCAAGAGGCATCAGTTCAGATAAATTAGCACTACCGGTCAATAAGTCCTCATAACGCCCCTTAATCATCTGCTCATTTTGATCTAGTTGATCTAGCGCCGCAGTGACTTTGGTTAAGTTTTGATCGTAAATAGAAAGATTGTTTGAAAGTATGCGCAACTGCCCTAGGTTTTCCTCAGAAATGAGCTTTAATTGCTCAATCCGCTCGACAAGATACTGTCGTTCATTTTCTTTAGTTTCTAATACTTTGTTGAATGTTTGAACAATCCCCTCAAGCTCACGGCTTAAGTGTCCCCCCTCTTCGCGGATTCTATTGTTGTTTCTGCCCGTTTCTACAGCACTCATTGATTACCTCGGATGGAATAATTTGGTCAATATTTTGGCGCATTATTGCCCACAACCTAATAAAGGCAAAAAACGTGCCACGGAGCTCATCTCCTCGATCAAACAAAAATATATGTGATTAAAAAAATGATACACCGTTTTTTAACGCGGACGCAATCGAATTCCGCGATCAATTGAATGGGACATTTCTTTAACGGCTTTTTCCATCCCAAGGTAAATAGATTTTGCGACAATATTATGACCAATGTTTAATTCTTCTATTTCTGGTATCGCTGCAATGGATATTACGTTCTGATTATTCAACCCATGACCTGCAAAAACTCTTAATCCTAATTTTGACGCCAATTTGCAGGCTTCTTTTATTTTTTCCAGCTCCGAACTGATTTGATCCTCGTCATCCAACTCTGTATATTTGCCCATATTAAACTCAACGCTATCCGCCCCTACTCTCTTGGAAGCCTCAATCTGTGTAGGATCTGGATCAATGAACAAACTAAAAAGAATTTTTTTATCTTTAAAAGAGTTTCCCATTCTTTTTAATTTAGATTCTATTGAGATTACATCTAACCCACCTTCCGTTGTAATTTCTTCCCTCTTTTCCGGCACTAAAGAAACTTGGTCAGGATTATTATTGAGAGCTATTTCCAACATTTCATCTGTTGGAGCCATTTCTAAATTCAATTTTGTCTTGATGGATTTTTGAATTCGCTCCACATCGTGATCCTGAAT
>CAWVUN010000056.1:0-8206 GCA_963932495.1 uncultured bacterium | reverse complement strand
TTAAATTCGTTTCCATTTGGATTTTATTTAACGCCAGACTTTCCTTATTGCTCATCAACTCATCGCCGGTTTTTTCAAACATTTGGATATTATCCAAAGCTTCTTGTAAGTTGCCAGCGATCTCTACCGCATGAGTTTTCAATGAATCAACCAAAATTATTTCATTAGCGCAAAGTAATCCTTCTCCCGATTTCTTAATAGACGCTAGTTCAAATTTTATATTGCGCAATGTTTCTTCAGGAATTGTTTTTTCGTAATCATGCGGGATGGGTGAAAAGTCATCGCTACTGAGCGAACGCGGGGTGAAGTTTTTGTTAGCCGCTTCAAACAAAATTATTTCGTCCATCAGATCGAGATAATCATTTTCGATAAAACTTAATAGAGGATAATCTTCTTGCACTCCTAAAAGTATCTGATGGAAAACAGAAATATACTCTGAGTTTTTGAATAGTTCCGCAATAGTTTGGCGCAATAAATAATTATCATTTCTCAACCAAAGACTTTTGAAAGCTGAAAACAAAATTCGAACTTCGATAACGAAATTTTGCACAACATTGAATACTCGCTGATTGGCTTGAAGTTTTGAGCGAAAGTTTTTCCATTTTTCTTCGCTGTCGTTCATTCCAGAAAAATCGGTCATCATTCCTGATTCTCGTTGTTCTTTATCGATCAAAAGATCTGAGACATGATCACACACTGCAAACCAACGTTTCGATTGAGTTTTTAAACATTCCATCAACGTTTCTACGGAAGGGTGACCGCATAAAACCGTATTAAAAAAACTCCACTTTCTGTTTAAAAGTCTCCGATATTCATAAAACAATTCTCTAACTCTACGAAAACCTTCTTTTTCCTCCCTATCCGCTAAGTACAACTCTTTATCAAAAGTTAAGGGGTCTTCCTGATGCGCGAGGACCAAGTTCTCTTCTTGCAACATTTTATCTAAAGCAATGTCCGCGACTTTATGCCAAGCACTCAAATGATTTAACAAGTTTTGGGAAGCTTGCTCGATCTGACGATCGAAATACTTTAAGCTTTCTACTATTAAAGGGCCGCTTGCTTTTTCGGCACCTAGCTTATTAGCTAGTTGAGCAAATGCAACCGGAATTTCAAAAACATCGCGAAACCCTATTTCTTCTTTCAATTCGATGTTGTTATGACCGCTTATGAGGTCGGTCAAAGCTTGCGCATACAAATCGAATACCGCCTCGTCTTGCCCTCTCGCTTCAAAGTCTTGCGCAAGCTGAAAAACCGTTTCTACATCGCCGCTATATAACTCTTGTAAAGCGTTATTGAGATTGCCACTCTCTAAAGAATCGACGCAATAAACAGAAATAGACGGATCAAACGTTGTACAAACAAAAATTCGACCGTCAAGGCCAACTTTAATTAGACTAGGAGCTTTTAACGAATCGTTACCTTGAGTTTCGCCAAAAGCAAACAACCATTTTCCTGATGGAACAAACGTTTGCACTCGATTGTTATTAAGATCGGTAACATAAATATAATCATCGGAGCCCACTGTTATGGAAAGGGGATACTGAAATTGCCCCGCCCCTTCTCCTTGCGTTCCCAAATACCCAACAATATTCCATTGCGAGTCAAACTTAATAACGCGATGGTTGCCACTATCCGTCAAATAATAACTTCCGAGGCTATCGCGAGCTAATGAAGTCGGAAATTCAAAAACTGGTCTTGGGAATAATTTGGGTTCAGTATCGTAAACCTGCGCTAGTCTGTCTTCTAGGTCTATACCGCGCGTCCCTATCCATCCTTTGGAAACGCCGTCGGCGTCGAAAAACTGGAGTCGGTGGTTGTATCGTTCCACTACCACAAACCCTTCTTCGGGTTGTATTAAAATGTCATAGGGTTCGTTGAACTGATCTTTGCCATCGCCGTAAGCGCCAATGGTTTTTAAATGACAACCCATGCTGTCGAATTTCTGTACTCTGTGATTCCAACTATCGGCAACATATATTGAACCATCTGAATCTACGGCCACACCTCTTGGATAAGTCAACTCACCATCTGCTTTGCCTTTGTTCCCAAAAGTTGAAATCAACTTAGAGTCATTATCGTAAATTTGAATGCGGTGGTTGAAGTCATCTGCCACAACCAAACAACCGTCTGGTCCAAAAGCCATTCCCGAGGGAGGCGATAATTCATCAGCTTTTGAGGTCGGCTTTCTGAACTTTCTTTCGAATCGAACTGAAAATATAGACTGAAGAGCTTTTAGTTTTGAAGATTCTTGTTCTGTCAAACCAGAGCTGGCGGATAACTTATCTAAAAACCTTTTAGCCTCTTTAGATAAGGAGTTCGCACAATATTCAGCTAAATATTTTTGAACGGAGGATTCAAAAGGCGATTCTTCGGGACCAGAGGAAGATCTTGCCATGAGAGGAAAAACGACTCGTCGAAAAGGTTAGCAATGCAATTTTAGGAATTATTTAACCACAAAGGAAACGACAATACAATTATGTACAACTCTTATTAATTTAAGATTTTATTTTTTGCTTATCAACTTACAATTTATTTGAAATAGTATATTCACAAATACAGGTATTTTTGAATTTCCGTTTACCAGAGTTTCACTCTATTAAATTATTAATATTAAAGACCTGAATATAATGATTACCGCTATCCGCTAAATAATAACTTCCACGACTATCGCGGGCTAACGAGGTTTGAAACTCAAAAACTGGTCTTGGGAATAATTTGGGTTCAGTATCGTAAACCTGCGCTAGTCTGTCTTCTAGGTCTATACCGCGCGTCCCTATCCATACTCTAGAAACGCCGCCAGCGTCGAAAAATTGGAGACGATAATTATATCGTTCCACCACGAAAAATCCTTCTTCGGGTTGTATTAAAATGCCATAGGGTTCGTTAAATTGATCTTTACCATCACCGTAAGTGCCAATGGTTTTTAAATGACTACCATTGCTGTCGAATTTCTTTAGGCGGTGTTCCAACTATCGGCAACGTCTGTTGAAACCTCTGAATCCACTGCCACTTCTCGCGGATAAGTCAGTTCTCCGTCTTCCTTCCCTTTGCTTCCAAAAGTCGCGATCAACTTAAAGTCTTTATCGTAAATTTGGATGCGGTGGTTAAAGTCGTCTGCTACAACTAAACTACCGTCTGGTCCAAAAGCCATTCCCCAGGGAGGCGATAATTGTCCGGACTTCGATTCCGGTTTTCTGAGTTTTGTTTCGAATCGGATTGAAAACACAGATTGAAGAGCTTTTAACTTTGTGGATTCTTGCTCGGTTAAATCTGAGTTCATCGATAGTGTGTTTAAAAAATCTTTATTCGATATGGATTTTTCTCATTCCTAAAAGGTTTAAATCTTCTCTTTAGCCTTTTCTTCTATCCAATTGCTCTTGGATCATTCTTTGAACACGACACCATTCCTTAATCCTCATGACTGGAGTCAAATTCTTCAATTGATTTTCCTAATCGATAACCATTTTGGATTCTTCGTCGGTCATATCAGAAAAGTTCATCAATTCTCGCACTGCGTCCATTGGATCCCAATCAATCTCTAAATCGCAATCGACAACGGTCATAAAGTTCTCAGGTTAGTAATTTCTTTTGATAGCCCTTTATATATCGGCTATCTACAAATTTAACTTGATTGAGAGGTTAGGGAAAAAAATAAAACTACATACTAGGGAAGATGACACAACAACTCTTTAAATATTAAATCGTATAGGAGGGTTTGATACAATTGTGAGGATATTTTTAGGCAAGCTAAAATAATACGGCACGGAAGGGAACCTAAGAAATTGTTTCTAAACTCTGTTTAATAATTATTTCGGGCCATTCCAAAACCGTCGCCATCAATCAATACTGTCCAATACTTCGAATCGATAACGTCTTCCCTCCAGACTTTAAAACATCCCGGATGTTCTGGTCGGTTTACGTCGTGCATTATTAAATATCCTCCAGGAATTATATTTCCCACCCAAGCGTCGTAATCTAATTTAGCTCCGCGAGGGAAAATTGGCGCGTAATCTTCCAGTGGAATCTCTCTTCCCGCAATTTGCCAGCCAGTCATTCCAAACTCTTGTTTCCATTATTCTGGAAACCGCAACGGGCTACTTTCTAAATAACTATGCAACCCATCTATAAAAAGAAACCCAATAGGCTTTCTATTAAAGTTCCAGCCTCCTGCTATTTCGTAAGATAAACCGCGCAATGGAACAACGAATTTCTCCAGATCCCAATCGGCAACCGTTTGATTCCAGCTTTCCCAAATGTCTATTCCACTTTGAACAACACCACCTGCTATTTTGTTCCAATGGTCTATACAATATAAACGAGAGCCTGAGTTTCAAACAGCACTTCCTATTAATGCCGAACTCCGCCCCATCCAAGAACCAATTTCAACACAAGCTCCAAGAGCTCGCTGCGAAACTTCAAACAAAATACTAGAGTGTTCCTTTGGCAAATGAGGAGAACCTATTTTTTGAGCTAACTCCCAAACAGACTCGAACTTAGCGAACTCGGTAGTTTCCCCGAGCATCTTTTTCCCTCAATTATCTATAAAGTATCCATTATAATAAGTATCCTAATTAAAAAAATCTCGCCAGTTTTTTTTACGCACAACTTCGGTTATCATCCCTGTCGGCACATTCCTAATGACCTTTAGTTTTTTTAGGATAAAATTTATTTTTTTACGGTTATAAAGAGACTTTTCCTCTAAACTACCGAAAAGAATAGATATAGAACTTTTGATTAGGAATTTATGGAAATCGTCTTAGTTTATCCCAACCTAACCCGCTTGGAACGAGTGACCCTTGGTCTTGGTTATGTAGCTTCTTATGCCCAAAATAATGGTCACACTTGTAGCTTCGTTGACTACACTTGGGGCGGAGATGTTGAGAAAACCGTAAATAAAGTTCGCGAAACAGGTGCTAAGATTGTCGGGCTTTCCGTCAAGAGCGGAGAGGTAGAGTTTTGCAAAGAAATCTCCAGGAGAGTAAAAGCTGAGTTTGGAGCCACCGTAGTTTGGGGCGGGGTACATCCGTCTATAGATTCTGAGGCCACCATTGCGATGGATTGTGTCGATATCATTTGCGTAGGCGAAGGCGAAGAAGCCACTACCGAATTACTCAACTCTATGGAAAAAGGAGAACTCGATACTACCATCCCAAATTTATGGATAAAAAAAGATGGCCTAATTCATAGAAACCAGATACGAGATCTCCAGCAAAGTTTAGACGAAATTCCTTTTCCTGACAGAGATCTACACGATACACAACTTTACATCGAACGGTCGGGAACCGTCGACTTAATCGCAGGAAGAGGCTGTCCATACCAATGCAGTTACTGTGTTGAACCTACTTATCAAGAAGTCTTCAAAGGTAAAGGTCAGTTTGTGCGTTTCCGAAGTCCCGAAAGTCTAATGGACGAAATCTCGGATCTTCAAAAACGGTTCAAATTTACCAATATCAATTTTGTTGACGACGTTTTTACTATCGATATTCGATGGTTAAGAAAATTTGCACCGCTTTATAAGAAATATTTCAAAATCCCATACACTTGTAACGCTCGAATCGAAGCAATGCGGGAAGAGTCTTTTCAACTTTTGAAAGACTCAGGATGTTCTTCATTAGAAATGGGAATTGAGTCGGGAAGCGAACCATTACGCCGTAAAGTTCTCGAACGAAAAATGACCAACGAGCGGATTATTGAAGCGTTTGATCTGGCACATAAATACGGCTTAAAAACCATGTCCTTTAATATGGTAGGAATTCCATATGAGACTAAAAGGGACATAAAACAAACGATTAAATTGAATCGACGATTAAAACCCAGCTCTATTCAAGTTTCAATGTTTCAACCCTACCCAGGTACCGGCCTTTATGATATCTGCGAGAAAAATAATTGGCTTAACGGTAAAGCTATTCCGTTTTCTTACTTCATGGATACAGCGGTTACCTACCCTCACCTCAGCACTGACGAGATCATAAAAATCAGACGATGGTTCCGATTTGACGTTCTACGAAAAATCGATCCGATTAAATCGTTGGTGGTCTTGTTCTACGATTTAAATTACGAACGGTTTTTTAAATTGTGGTCATTCATTCCAAACCAAATCAAAAAAATGGCTTTAGCTTTCTTTAAGTCATAGTTGACAAAACTGGAGGGAAAATAAGAATTGTTAGTTTCTAAGAACTAACAGTTATACTTATTTTTTCGATTTCGGAATCGTCAACGGTGCGAGTCGATTGGATGCGGTAACGCCGCGCCAACATCCTAAACAAAAATTTCAAAGCGTCCCACTTACTTTTGAATAAAACGGAACCTTGACCTCGCGAACAAAAGTAATGGATGTCGTTAAACTGATGTTTCAAAATGGTGGGCAAATACTTGAAAAATAAACTGAGGGAATAATTTTTAATCAAAACCAACATATCGTTGCGTTTACATAAATAAACATAACGATCGCTGTACAAACCTACTGTTGCAGTTCCTATGTGATACACCTTGGCCTTAGGCAAATAAACCGTTTTGTGCCCCTGCAATTGACCCCGCATATTAAGGTCTACATCTTCCGCAAAAATAAAAAAGTCTTCGTCGAATAACCCTATCGACTCAAAAAAACTTCTCCGATAAATTCCAGCACCGGCGCACGCTCCAAAGACGTACTCCTCTTTGTCGAATTGGCCTAAGTCTTTTTCTCCTTGCCCGCGTCCACCCCCAGCAGACCAGATATGAAATAAATCTCCTGTATTATAAAAAGCTTCGCGATCATGTAAGAACATCATCTTGGTCGTTCCCATACCGCACTCTGGGTGTCGCTCCATGCCCACGTACAATTCCGTTATCCAATCTTCAACTACTTCAATATCGTTGTTTAATAGACAAATATATTCGCCTTTAGAAGCTTTGTAGCCTTGGTTGCAGGCAATAGCAAACCCAAAGTTTTCTGATAGTTCCACCAATTTAACCCAAGGGTATTTTTCTTTGATCATTTAGAATTATTTCAGTTTTTCCAAATCCAGGAGTACCTTCAGGCATATTAATAGGTCTAATCAATTTGGGTTGCTTTGATATATACTTTATAATCTCACGTTGATCCCAAACATGATTGCCTGTTGTAAGTACATCTACACCAGAACTTAGAAATTGATCCGCTATTTTTGGTGTTATTCCTCTTCCTCCAGCTGAATTCTCAGCGTTAACTATTATTATGTCAGGACAAAACTTTTTCTTTAAAATTTCCAATTTAGATATAACTGTATTTCTTGCTGTTCTACCAACAATATCACCTAAAAAAAGAATGCGCATTTTAAATCCAATTATAAATCAATCAGTTTCTAGCTAAAATGAATTATACCTTTGCTATGTAAAATAGCATCAAGACGAGCATCATAACTATCGAATGGCAATTTGTTACATTTTTGATTTTCAAACGCAAGTCCAACAGCAATAGTTTTTTTTCTATACAAACGTAATAGTGCTAATGTTCTATCATAATATCCCCCACCATAACCTAATCTATTACCCTTTTTATCAAATGCTAGTAATGGGACTAGTATTAAATCTGGGAAAGCAATGGAGGAACTAGGAAGTGGTTCATTAATTCCATAACGACCTTTTTGGAGTTTATCTCTAGGTTTCCAAAAGCGAAATGTAAGTGGTTTACCTAATTCGGGTGTCTCAGGTAAACATAATCGCAAACCTTTTAAATGTAATGCATCCATTAAAGGCATGCAATCCACCTCACTATCAAAAGGGGAATAACCAGCAATACATTTTGATGGAAACACTTTTATTAACTCTGTTGCTTTTTGTTCCAAATGCTTTGCTACTTGAGTTCCAAAATCATTAAAAAGTTGATTTCTCAAATTTTTAAAGTGTTTTCTAAATTGTTGTTTAGATTTCATTCTTGGAATCAAAAAAGTTATAATTTTATTTTTCTAATGCGGTAGCTGATGTTGCCGATGGTTTTTAAAGATCCTATGTGGCCTGTTGAAACAGGTGGGCACCACAATAAAAAAGCCAAGACTTAATCAGAGGCAGCTCCCAAAGGAAAGATATTGGCCCCAGGGAAATGTTAACCTATCAAACAAATAAGCCACCGCATTTATATATTATGTTGAAGATAGTTTTTCTGCAACTAATTGTATTCTCTTTGTAACATTTTTTAATAAATCATAAGTTTGATTCATTGGTTTTTTATTTTCCAGAGTAGATAATT
>CAWVUN010000055.1:0-8318 GCA_963932495.1 uncultured bacterium | reverse complement strand
CTTCTTCTTTCTGTCCACTTTTCTAATCGGGGCAGTTTCGCGCATATCACAGCTGCTTGTAAAGCGTCTAACCGAAAATTACCCCCAACCAATTTGTGATAATACTTTGGTTTTGATCCATGAACTCTTAAAAGTTTTAATTTTTCATAATTTTCTTCTTTGGAAGTAGTTACAATTCCACCATCCCCAAAACCTCCAAGGTTTTTTGTAGGAAAAAATGAAAAACACCCATAGTCTCCAAACGATCCAGCTCTTTTGAATTTATACTCAGACCCAATTGCTTGGGCTGCATCTTCTATCACTTTCAGCCCATGCTGGTTAGCTATCTCAAGAACCGGATCCATATCGGCGCATTGCCCATATAAATGAATCGGAAGTATCGCGCGAGTCTTTTCAGTTATCTGTTCTTCTAATTTTTTTGGATCCATATTAAATGTAACAGGATCAATATCTACTAATACGGGGCGAGCTCCTACTCTACAAATTGATCCAATGGTCGCAAAAAAAGTAAAAGGAGTCGTTATTACTTCATCTCCCGGGCCAACATCTGCCGCCATTAGAGAAATAAGAAGGGCATCCGTCCCAGAAGAGACTCCTACAGCGTATTTAGTTTGGCAATAATTGGCTATCTTTTCTTCTAGCTGGACAACTTTTGGACCTAAAATAAACATACCTAAACGAATAACTTCTCCCATCTCGCTTTCAACATCGTTCCAAAGATCGTGGTGCGTAGCAGGAACATTAACCAATGGGACTGAATCTACTGGAGAAACATACTTAGAAACCTCGTCTTCGAATTCTGAGGCCTTAATCGCAGAAATTCCTTTTGATTTGAATATCGTTGGATCTGCCGCTAAAACCGCTTTCAATCGAAATTCAGAAATGGCCCGTTTAACAAGATTGAACTCAAAATCGTCAGCATTCTTTAATCCTTCTCTCAATTCATTGCCGGAAAGGGGAAGAATTGCCAAAACGTCTAACCACTCTTTAAAAATACTTATCAATTCTTCCTGCTTTAGAAACTCAATGATTTGTGGAATAGAAGTTGCTAAAACCCATCCTTCAATTTTCTTCTCTCGGCATTTAGTGAATAGCCCACGACATTGCTCCTTCAAAGAATCATCTTGTAGAGACTCAGTAAAAAAATCTTTATAAAACAAAATTTGCATAACAAAGCTATATTTTTAAATAAATGAATTTTGGTGAAATTTAAAAAATCAGATCATCAAGCCTTAATTATCTTTGGAGATTTAATACCCCCACAGGCATTTCGAGTATCGACAACAATCTTAGATCGCTTAATAATATCTTCATAGTTATATTGTGAATGATCGGTAAGAATCACTGTCATATCAAAGGATTCTATCTGATCAAGAGAGACTCCTATTTTACCAACAAAATGCGGATAGTCTCGTTTTGGACCTACCACAGGAATATACGGATCGTTAAATTCGACATTTGCACCCAAGTTAACTAACATTTCCATAATTTTATAACTAGTAGATTCTCTATCATCGTCTACGTCTTTTTTATAGGCAACACCCAAAACCAAAATATGGCTTCCCTTCGCGCTTTTCCCCAAGCTATTAAGAGCCATCAATATTTTTTCAACAACGTAATGAGGCATGGATACATTAACTTCTCCAGCCAGCTCAATAAAACGAGTTGGAACTTCGAACTCGCGTGCTTTCCAAGTCAAATAAAATGGATCGATAGGAATACAGTGACCGCCCAACCCAGGTCCTGGATAAAAAGGCATATATCCAAAAGGCTTAGTGCTAGCAGCTTCTATTACTTCCCAAACGTCTATACCCATCTTATCTAAAATAATTTTCATTTCATTAACAAGAGCAATATTGACTGAACGAAAAATATTTTCCATCAACTTTGTTGCTTCAGCAGTCTTTGTATTTGAAACTGGAACAGTCTTCGAAACTATAGCTTGATAAAGCGTATTAGCCACTTCTAGTTCTTCTTTTGAATCAGCTCCGACCACTTTAGGAATAGTCGCTGTTGAATAGTTAGGATTGTTGGGATCTTCTCGCTCTGGAGAATATGCTAAGAAAAAGTCTTCGCCAGCTTTTAAAGAAGATTCCGATTCTAACTCGGTCGAAAGAACTCCCCATGTTGTACCTGGGTAGGTTGTCGACTCTAATATCACCATTTGGCCTTTTACGATATGAGGAGAAATTTGACGAGCTGTAGCAGTAATATATGTCATATCTGGAGTTCGGTTTTTATCAAGGGGCGTCGGAACACAAATCAATACAAAATCCACTTCAGATATCTTAGAAAAGTTTGTGGTAAACTCCTGCTTTTCTCTTGCCAATAGTTCTTCAATTGACTCCGAAGGAATATGCTTTATATAACTTTCTCCTTTGCTCAAACGGTCAACTTTGGTCTGGTCAATGTCCAACCCAACCACCGAAAAACCTGCTTTACCAAACTCTAGAACTAGCGGCAACCCCACATAACCAAGCCCAATTACTCCAACCGAAGCTCTTTTATCTTTAATTTTTTCAATGAGTTGATTAATCAAACGATTTCCTTAATTTAATTCAGTAAAATTATAATGGAGTTCACTTGAGGGGTCCAATTCTATTTAATTTTTTTTGGGAAAACGATTTCTTTAAAAGAAGGAACTTTAAAAATAAACGTAAATAAGACTTAATCGTAGATTTTATTTTTAACTTACTGGATCCTCTTCTCTTGTCAAAAAATAGAGTGGCAGGAACTTCAGCAAAAGCAAAACCTGCTTTATGAAGCTTTAAAAGAAACTCGACCATACAAACAAACCCTTTTTCTGTTATTACAGGATGATCGAATTTCATATAAACTTCTGAAATGGCCTTATGGGAAAACGCTCGATAAAAAGAAGAATAGGTGCGAGCTCCAGGTACTCTAAATAATAGCATACACAGTAAATTAGCTACTTTGCTGAAAAACTTCCTTTCAAAAGGGCAATTTTGAAGCTTTCCACCTTTCGCATAACAAGAAGCTAAGGAAAAATCTTTTCCATTCCTTATCTCTTGAAGCATCTTGGGTAAAATACTCAAATCTCCAGTATTATCACCCTCAATTGTAATGACAATGTCTTCGCTATTGGAAATTTTAATAAAATGTTTAAATCCTTTTTCAAAACTGGCCCCAGCTCCCTCATTAACAGAGTTTTCTAGCATATCAACCGGAAACGACTCCATCTTTTCGCGTATTTTTTCCGGGGTCTTATCACTACTTCCATCATTTACAAAAAGTATCCTGTAATCTTCTTTAATTTCTTTTGAAGTTGAATCAAGGCTAGAAATCAAAGATTCAATATTTTCTTCTTCATCTAATACAGGAATCAAAAAATAGATCATTTCAGCTTATAAAATCTTTAGTAGGCATTGGCTTTTTTTACCAGAAATGGCAAACAACTTGGAGTAAGAATTTTAGAGGAGTTTTCTAATTTAAATAAGAGAGAATGGCCGTAACCACTTTATCGGCAGATTGACCTGTTCCATAAACTTGCTCTGGATTTTTTTTAGGCGTACTCGAATGAACTTCTACAGTCTTCAGTATCTGTTCTGCATCAATTTTAGATAAAAGATTCCAACCAGAGTCTAAAGTTTCTATCCATTCAGTCTCTGGACGAAGAGTTACACATGGCGTTTCAAAAAACATCGCTTCTTTTTGAACTCCTCCTGAATCTGTCAGAACCAATGAAGCATTTTTTAAGAATAATATCATGTCTAAATAAGAAAAAGGTAATGTCAATATCACATTATCCTTACAAGATATCTCATTTACTTCCATCATTTTCCGAGTTCTCGGGTGAACTGGCCAAACTACTTTTTGAGGCAACTCCCCAAAAGCAAAAATAATTTGCTTTAAGTTATCAATTTCGTCAACATTTTCAGCTCGATGCACTGTTGCCAAAAAGTAATTCCCTTCAGAAATTCCAAAATCTTTACTAAGGCTGTTAAAGTTTTCTCGGTTTTTTTCGGCAATATTTGCGCAATAAATAGCTGAATCGTACATAACATCGCCGGTTTTTATAACTCCGTCAACAATCCCTTCCTGCTTAAGGTTACTTATAGCAACATTCGACGGGCAAAGCAGTAAACTCGAGATATGGTCAACCATAACCCTGTTTACTTCTTCGGGCATTTTTCTATTCCAGCTTCTTAATCCAGCCTCCACATGAACAACAGGTATATAAATTTTGACTGCTGCCAACGCTCCAGCCAAGGTTGAATTCGTATCTCCATAAACCATTACCATGTCAGGCTTTTCTTCGATTAAAGCCAGCTCAATTAGAGACAACATTTTTCCAGTCTGCTCACCATGACCACCAGAACCTACTTCTAAGTTTATTTTGGGTTGAGGTAGCTTTAATTGACTGAAAAAAATATCAGACATATTTTCATCATAATGTTGACCGGTATGAAGCAATATTTCTTCAATTTGATCTGAAAAATTATCTCTAATTACACGAGAAACCACTCCGGCCTTAATAAATTGAGGCCGAGCTCCAACGACAGTCAGTATCTTTTTCTTCACGAAAAAAAACGTCCCTTATTTGCTTGGTGCCATTCAATAGTAGATTTCAAGCCATCCTCTAAGGGCGTTTCCGCCTTAAAACCAATTAGACAATGGGCTTTCGTCGTATCACAAACACGGTGACGAATATCTTCATAAAGATGAGGAAAATCCGAGTAAGCTAAAAACTCTAGTTTCGGCTTATTTTTGTTATCGGATAATCTCCAAATCATATACGCTAAATTAACAATACTAATTTTAGCGTCATTTCCAATATTTATTATTTCTCCTAATGCATAGGGCGTTTCTATTATTCTCATCGTCCCGTCGATAGCATCATCGATAAACGTTAAATCTCTAGTTTGAACCCCATCCCCATGAATTTCCATGGGTTTATCATCTAAAGCAGATTCGATAAATATAGATTGAGGGCCTCCCATCCAATCTCTTCTTTGTCGAGGGCCATATACGTTAAAAAACCGAATAATTGAAAAGTCTATTTCATGTTTTTCATTGTAAGCGAAACATAAATGCTCTGAATACATTTGAGAAATCACCGTACTCCATCGCCTGATTTCAGGCTTCCCCAACCTAAAACTAGACTCTTCCGTGAATGGCAATTCTTGATTTTTTCCGTAAAGTTCCCCCGTAGACCCGTAAATAAATCGAGCCTTATTACCTACCGCAACTTCTAGAGCATTTTCTGTTCCAGTCGCATTTACAGTTAGCGACTCCATCCGATTTCCATATCTCGGGCTTTTAACGCAAGCAAAATGGATAACAATATCAAAACCTTTGGATTCAAAGTCACTAATAAAGCTTGGTGAAGTTACATCCAGTTTAAAAAACTCAAAATTATCCTTATTTTCTAAATCTGAAATATTTTCTTTAAAACCATATGAAAGGTTATCGACGCCAATAACATGTTTTCCACTTTGCACAAGCCTTCTCGCTAAGTGAGAGCCGATAAAGCCACCTACTCCTGTTATTAATATTTTCATAAACTAATGTCGCTTTTGATGAACATTTTAGGAGTTGGAAACTGCAAGAGCATTACATTTACCCTTCGAGTTCTATTGTCCATATTTTTTTAAAAAAGTTTCTAATAAAACTGCTTTTGCCATTGGACCGTTCTAGGCAACCCTTCTTCTAATTGAGTTGTCACACGATACCCAAGTCGCTCTTTAGATTTGGACAAATCAGGAACTCTCCTCATCACGTCTTCATAATGACCAGAAAAACTTCTATATGAAATCAGCTCCATTTTGGGTTTCGTTCCAGGGCGAACAAACTCCCAAATCATTTCGCTCAATCCTTTAATTGTAATTTCTCGTTCGTTACCGATATTCCAAATTTCTCCATTTGCTTCGTCTTTTTCAAGAACTAAAAAGGTACCTTCAATCATATCATCTACAAACGTAAAGCTCCTTGTCTGGCTCCCGTCTCCATGAATCGTAAGGGGTTCGTCTTTTATGGCTTTTTCAATAAAAACTGATTGAGGCCCACCCCACCAAGTAAGGTTCTGGTTTGGCCCATATCCTCCAAAGTAACGAATTATTGCAATTGGGGCATCTAACTCTTCTATAAATGAATAAGCTAAATGCTCGTCGTATAATTTGGAAACAGCATAACTCCACCGCTTAATGGAAGTTTCTCCTATAAAAAGATCCGATTCTTCAGAAAATGGAAGATTGGGGTTTTTCCCATAAACATCTGATGTCGAGGTAAAAACTACTTTCTTTTTATATTTAGACCCAGATTCAAAAATATTTCTGGTCCCATGAGTGTTAATTTTTAATGTATCCATTGCGTTTCCATAACGCGGAATTTTGAACGCCGCTAGATGGACAACAGCATCAACCTTTTCGGTTAACTCATCAATCAAGGAAGCGTCTCTTATATCGCCTTCAACAAACTCAAAAGAAGAATTTGATTTATGAGGTTCTAAGTTCCTAAGCTCGCCTTGAGATAAATTATCTAATCCAATTACTTGGTAATTAGAATCAAGAAGCTTTCGGAGCAAATTAGAACCCACAAAACCAGCTACTCCTGTAACTAAAACTTTTTGCATTTTTTTGATTTCTAACAAACTTAAATTAAAAGGTTGGTAAATCTTATAAGAGCTATTGATCAACCTTAAGGATAAAAATTACACGTCGAGTATCTTCCCACAAGGCGCGCACCTTTTACTATCATCAAGCTTCTGTCCACATTCGCACATCCACCCTTGGAGCGTAGCTGGATTTCCATAAACTAACCCATGATCGGGAATATCTTTAGTTACAACCGATCCAGCACCGACAAAAGCATGCTTACCTATTGTAACGCCACAAAGAATCGTTGCATTAGCACCAATAGTGGCCCCTTCTTTGACTAAGGTTTTTCGAAACTCATTCTTCCTAGGGAAGGCACTCCGCGGATTGAAGACATTTGTAAAAACGCTAGATGGGCCACAGAAAACATTATCTTCAAGGACAACCCCTTTGTAAAGAGAGACATTATTTTGAATTTTTACATTATCGCCAATTATACCATCTGGCCCCACGACAACATTTTGACCAACATTAACATTTTTTCCAATATTAGAATTTTTTAAAATTCTCGAAAAGTTCCAAATTTTTGTCCCTTTGCCAATATCACAATTTTCTTCTACGTGCCCTGTTACATGCAAATAATAATCACCCGCATCAGATTTCACATTATCCATACTTGCTTGGGCCAAACGAAGAACCTTTAGAACTCTTAATCCTTCATCCCCATTTGTATAAAATGGTTTTCCTTCAATTGCCTCAAGGAATGTTCGGCACTCAACTGCAAGCGGCTCTTCCCACTTATCTGATAAAAGCAGAGGAATCCCATCTTTTTTTTCTGGAGTAGGAACTCCGTTACGCCAAGAAATACTGTGTGGGTACAAAGTCAGTTTTTCGTCTATGGGAGCCGTATCTTCAAAAACCACCATTTTTTTATCGCCAATCAGCACAAGTTTCTGCTCTTTAAATGGATGAAGCCAAGAAACAAAAATATGACCCGTTATTCCTGAAGGAAACCTCAATTGCGTCATCGTCGTATCTGCAATATTTGGGTGTAAAATATTAGAGCCAAATGCATTTACTGATATAGGCTCTTCATTCACAATAGATAGAATGATCGAAATATCATGCGGAGCAAACGACCAAAGAATATTTTCCTCTCTTCGAATTTTTCCCAGATTTAATCTATTTGAATAAACATACTGCAACTTACCTAATTCTCCCGTTGCGATGAGTTTTTTGATTTCCTTTATAGCTGAATGGTAGTGTAAAATATGACCAACAAAAAGAACGGCTCCAGATTTTTTTGAGATTTCAACTAACTCTTTACCTTCATGCTCATTTAACGCTAACGGTTTTTCAATAAAAACACTTTTTCCAGCCAACAAAGCGTCCTTTGCCATAGAAAAATGCATCTCCGCAGGAGTAGCGATAACAACGGCATTAATGTCAGGATTGGATAAGGTATCGGAATACGATATGGATGTTTTTATTTCAGGGTATTTTTCTTTTTTTCTTTCCAAGACATCTGCCGAGGGATCACAAATCAAACGAAGAACGCCGAGTTCATAAAATGTTCTGGCAAGATTTTTTCCCCAGAATCCGGCCCCTACTAATGCTAAATTAACTCCACTCTTCAATTACTGACTCCAAAAATATCTGTTTTAAACTTTAAAATAAGAACTTTTCTTCAAGGTAGGGTTTATCATCTTGGAAAATCCACAAGACAACTGAGAGTGAGCAGAAACATTTAACGACTAGGAGTAG
>CAWVUN010000054.1:0-8368 GCA_963932495.1 uncultured bacterium | reverse complement strand
GCCGCAATGTTTGTATAATGATCTGAAATTCTAGAAAGTTCGTTGACGACAACTCGAATATAATTACACCGCTCTGTACATTCAATTCCAAGAAGTTTTTCAACGGCAAGCGCGTAACCGATGTTATTCATTATTGCGGAACAATAGTTTAGCCGATCGGTATATGGAAACACATTGGTATAGGTTACGCTTTCGCACATTTTTTCAAATCCGCGATGCAGATAACCAATTTCCATATAACTATGGACTATAGTTTCCCCGTCTAAAGTCATAGTAAATTTTACGGTTCCATGAGTCGCAGGATGTGAAGGTCCCATATTTAGAACCAAATGTTCGGTATGTAAACTTTCTTTGAGATCGGACATGATTAAAAACTATTTATTGGGAAACTTCTAAAACTAGTAATAAGCTGTTCCAATATTTGAAACAAACTTAGCTTTTGGCGTTTCCTTGCGTTAAAAAATAAATAAAAGCTATATTATGCGATTATTCGGTCTTAGAAACTTTGACTGGGACGTATCCTTCTTCTCCATTTCGGAAAAGATTAACAGAGTTTTCAACCCAGTTTTTAGGAATATAAACCGTCCCTTGGCTAGAGACTCCATTGACTTCAGCATTCAGAACAATAGAGTGATTTTTCGACTCAACTTTAATTTTATCGCCAGATTTAATCTCAAGTTTTTTAGCATCTTTTCGATTTATTTGAACTGTACAGTCGCCGGTAATGGTATTTAAGGCGTCACAATGTTGAGTGTAACCGCCAATATGGAACATATGGTTATTTGTTATCAGTTTAAATGGGAAATCATTATGGCTTGTTTGCTCTTTATACGATTCTCCGATAGAAAAACTTGGTTTACCGCCAATCTGAGATGGTTTCCATTGAGGAGAACCTTTCCCAGTAAAAGCGTTTTTGTAAAATGGAACAACGCTTTCTATTTCTTTTTGTACTTCTTCGACAGAACCATAATTGAATGGTTTGCCTAAAGCCTCAGCGAGGTCTTGAAAAACATCAAACTCAGGCCTTGACCTACCTTCTGTGAGAATCGCTTCTCTGACCGGTTGTATGTGGCGCGTCATGTTTGTGACGGTACCATTTTTTTCAGCAAATGAGCACGAAGGAAGAATAATATCAGCCATTTCTGCTGTTGGAGACATAAAGGCGTCTTGAACAATTAGAAATGGAACAGTCATTAACGCTTCTTTAGCAAGGCTCCCTTTGTAATATGAGCTAAGAAGGTCTTCCCCTGAAATAAAAAGAGCTTTAATATCGCCAATTTTACATCTCTCAAGCAAGTTTTCAGAAAAATTTATTTGGTTGAGATCAAGTTTATCTATTCCCCAAGCCTTAGCTAGTTCTGCACAGGAAGCTTCGCTAACTGCTTTATATCCAGGTAGGAATTGTGGAGTCACTCCCATATCATTTACACCTTGAGAATTACTATGTTCTCTTGGAGGGAATACGCTAACGCTACCTTCTCCACCTGAGTGAACTAATATGCATAAGTTCAATAATGCATTTAAGGTTGCTTCGCCTTGAGAGTTTTCTAATACATCGTTACCAACTAATACGTATCGGTCTGCTGGTCGTGCAAAACATTCAGCGGCTTTGGTTAATTTTTCGTCGTCTAATCCAGTATGGGTTTTAGCATAATTTGCTGTATAAGAATGGAGAGAATTAACCCATTCATCGTAATTTGGAACCGCTTTTTTGGCTTTTGCAAGATCCACTAATTTATTGTCGATAATTATTTTTGACAGTCTACTTGCCAACGCCATATCGGAACCTACACCAAAAGTAAGTTCGATTTGGTTCTTCGCTTCGGATTTAAAAATAACTTTTCGCGGGTTAGCAAGAATAATATCGGTACCTGTAAAGATGACACCCTTACGAATTGAGTTACCAGCAACAGGATATTCTGAAGGTAAGTCAGAATTAAAAATTAGAACAACGTCTGAGTTTTCCAGCTCTGTAACAGGCTTTGATTCAATCCCGTTATCAAAACATTTTTGCATGAACTCGTTCACATAAGGAGCGCGGATGTTTTGAAGGTTTGTGGCTTGATTTGAACCAAGACATTGACGGAATAACTTTTGAAAAAGATAAGCTTCTTCATTCGTCATTTTTTCAGAAGCAATTCCAGCAATTGTTGAGGGACCGCTTCTATTTACCGTTGCTAGTAATCTTTCCGCAATTGTCTTAATCGCTTCGCTCCAAGAAATCTCTTGAAAACTGCCGCCAACATTGGCCATTGGGACTTTCAAGCGTTTCTCAGATTGAACATAATCATGGCCAAATCGACCTTTAGCGCATAAGTTTCCATCATTAATGCCAATACCTAAGGTTTCGTCAGCTTCAATTCGAATAAGTTGCCCGCTTTTAGTTTCTAATTTAACTGTACAACCCCATGAGCAATAGTTGCATGTAGAATAAGTATTCTTGAAAAGAGCGGCTAAACCTCTAGCTTGAGAGGTGAGGTCGTTTAGAGCCCCAGTAGGACAAACGGTAATACATTGTCCGCAAAATTCGCAGTCTAATGGTTCTTCATTAGCTGTTCCGATGACGACTCCATAGCCCCTGCGATGGAAGTCTAGAGCTTGAACTCCTTGAGTCTCATCGCAAACTCGGACACACATACCGCACATGATGCAACGATTTAAATAGAATTCAATAATCGGATTTGTTTTAATGCTCGGTTCATTTCTTCGCTTAATTTCAAATCTACCGTCATAGATACCCATCGCTTCAGTATTATCTTGAAGAGGGCAGATACCTGATTTGTCACATATTGGGCAATCTAATGGATGTTCTACTAGTAGTAATTCAAGGCAGGCATTATTATATCGGTCTGTTTCTTCAGTATTTATCTGAACCTCAATCCCATCTGTGACAGGGTGGGTGCAGGAATACACGAGCTCTTTTTTAGCGTCGTCTTTTACTTCAACCATGCATGTTCTACAAGCAGCGAAAGGTTTTAACTTTCGGTTGAAGCAAAGGTTTGTAATCGAGAAGCCATTTCTTTGAGCCGCGTCCAGAATGGGCATTCCTTCAGGAGCGGTTACCTCTTGGTCGTTTATTTTGAAATTACAGATTCTTTTAGCAACGATACTCATGTCTGAAAAGTTTTCCTAGTCTTATTCTTTATCTTCGTAAGATCCTAGAGTAGCAAGCGTTTCTTCCGGATCTAGGTTTCCATAAAAGTCGTCCCCAATTGTTAACATTGGAGCCGCGCCGCAGTTACCCATGCAAGAAGCTGTTTGAAGGGTAAAAAGTTTTTTCTCATCCGTTTCGCCAACTTTAATGTGATATTGCTCGTCTACTTTATTGCAGATGATTTCACATCCTTTAACAAAACATGCTGTCCCAACACAAACCTTTATTATGTATTTTCCTGGTTCGGTAATCATCAGACCGGGATAAAATGAAATTACTCCATAAATTTCCGCTCGGTTGACCCTCAGATCTTCTATTAAGATTTCGAGAGCTTCCTCTGGAAGATACCGGTAAGCACCTTGAATTCTTTGCAGGACTGGAATCAAGTGTCTTCGAGAAAAACCAGGAACACTTTCTAGAATCTCTTCAACTTTACTTGGGTCGAACGCCTCTTCTTCAGGAGGAGTTTCTTCTTTAACTTCGGTTTCGGTAGTTGTCATAACAATGGCTCAGTAAATTAACTTAAGATGAACTGTCTAGTATTATATAGCTAAAATACCCGTTCATTTTATTGTCGCTTTCTTTTCACCGATTCAGTGAAAAGGGAAGTATAAAATCGCCTCATTTGGCTGTCAACACCTTTATTCAATACTACCTCAATTATATCTTTGAAATTTAGATTTGAAAACTAAGGTTTTACCATATGAAATATTAAATTTTACGTGTTTTCTTTGGTTAGGGTTGGTTCAAATTAACTTCTAGGGCTAGGTAAATAAGGTTTTCGCCGATTAAAAATATAAACCGTTTAGAAGAAATTTTTCAGCTACCATTCTTTTATAAGGATTTATTGTCAAACAAATCAAATAGCTATTTTTTTTTGCGATGTTGAGGGATTTGCAAGAATTACGGAACCTTTGCAAGCCAAGGTGATAGCTGTAATAGGAATTTATCTAGAAAAAATGTGCGGAGCGATAATTAAGTTTCAAGGAAATATAGAAAAGTTTATTGGCGATTCAATTTTTGCCTATTACTTAAATGACGAAAATCCAGCAGAAGCGGCCAATCAATGTTTTGATTCACTAGAAAATTTAGATAATCGTATCCGACAGCTTTGGGAAGATCCTCAATGGATTGAGCTTTTTAACCATAAAAATTGGAATCAGTTCATAAAATTTAAAACAAGGTTTGGGTTAGATTTTGGAACTGTTACGGCTGGGCCTATTTAATTAACTGCCGATCAACATCGACTGGAGTCAACTTTGATGGGTGATAATGTAAATTTAGCTTCCAGACTGGAAAATATAGGCAAAAAATATGGAGTTTATTATCTCCTTTCGGAAATTTTTCTAAATAACCTTGCCTATAAATGTCAAAAAAAATGTCATATATACATTTTATTAGAGTTGAAGGAAGAGAAAATAGCCCTCTTAACGTGTACACAATTGATTTTGGCGGTTCCGATCCTAAGTTTTTGGAAGCTTATTTAGAGGCTCAAGAATTATATTTAAAAGAGGAATGGGGGGCGGCGTTAGAAAAGTTTAATGTTGTGACTAGTTTAGCCCCTGAATATGGTCCAACTCAAAGCTTTATTCAAAGTATTGAGGAATCCAAAAAAAATTGATTTGATTGCGGTCGGCCATATTGAAAGAAAACTATCCAGTCAGATATCCAATTTTTATCGAATAAAAAACAAATGGAGGAAGCTGTTAATAAAATGCCTTTCCATCCGCCTTTTGGTTTTATTGAAAGGGCTGGATATTGGCAGTGGATAGAAAAATAATTTATCTTTTTTACTGATCAGTAGGTTTTAAATATAGCTTGCGGTTTGAAGTAGAGTCATTCTTTTCTCTCATACGATTAAAAGCCATTTCTAATCGTTCTTGAGCCGCAGAATGTCGAGGATTGATGCGTAAAGCTTCTTGTAGCGGTTGAATAGATTCTTTGTAACGGTGGAGTTCTCCAAGGTTCCAACCTAAACTATAGTAGGCGTCTGCATTATTAGGAGAAAGTTTAATTGCACGTTCTAAAGGCTGAATGGCTTCGCGAAACCTTTTAGTTTCTCCAAATGCCCATGCTAAGCTTATTAGTATTTCAGGGTTGTTAGGAGCGACTATCGATCCTTTTTTATATTCTTCAATAGCATTTTCGAACCGGCCCAGAATCTCGTAAACCAAACCTAAATTATAATAAGATGGAATTAAATTAGGGTCCTTTAATTGGGCTTGCTCCAAGCTCTTAATCGCTTCTGGATAGGATCCTGTCAGTGTATTTAACCGTCCTAAATTATTGAATGCGGTTGCTGAATCGGGGTATGCCTTTATAGCTCTTAATAGCAACCCTTTTGCGTCGTCCAATCTATCTAAATTCCAGTAAACTATAGCGAGGTCGTTTAAAGCTTCACCATAGTTTGGATCTATATCAATGGCTTTTTCTAATGGGACTAAAGCTTCTTCGAATCTACCTAGCTGTAGATAGTCCGACCCAAGCATTTGATAGGATTGTGAAAAGTCTGGGTTTAATAAGATTGCTTTTTTAAGGTGATCAATTGCTTTTTGATATATTTTGCTTTCACTATAAATTTTACCCAAACCAAATTGCGCCAAATGATTATCGGGGTTTAGCTTCGCTGCTTTTTTTAATGGAGAAAGAGCTTCTTCGAAACGTTTTAATACTAATAAAGCTATTCCTAGTTGATAGTAGGCTGGTGTGAACTTGGGATCTAATTTGATAGCTTGCCTTAAAGGAACGATTGCTTCTTCATTTTTATTTATTTCTCCTAAGGTTATCCCCAAGTTGTAATAGGCAAGAGTGAATTCAGGATCAATTTCTATAGCCAGACGGTAAGCTTGAGAAGCCTCTTCATAACGTTTTGTAGTGTTATATATCCAACCTAAACTCGAAACAGAATCTACGTGGTTAGGGTTTAAACGAGAAGATTCTCGATAAGATTCTAAAGCAGAGTTATAGTCGCCTAATTCTCGATAATTTTCCCCAATTCTAAAATGAGGCTCGAAGTTTTCTGGTGCTAGTTCGACAATTTTTTGAAATTGTTCGATCGCTTTTGTATGCTCTTTTAAGCGTTCATAATAGAGCCCCAACTGGAAATAGCCTGGGACAAAGTCTTGTTGGAGTCGGATTGCGTCGTTAACGCTTTCGATTGCTTTGTCTAAAACTCCTTGTGCGGCATATTCTTTACCTAGTTTGAAATAGGCTAAATGATACAAAGGAGCGATGGAGATAAGTTCTTTGAAAGGACCAATAGCGTCTTCGTGTCGTCCAACCATTGAAAAAGCAGAGCCGAGTGAGTCTTGGGCTTCAGAGTTTTTGGGATTTATAAAAACTGCATTTTTAAGGGGATCTAGAGCCTTTTCAGCTTGGTCTAACTCAATATAAATTGAACCGAGGCCAATCAAAGCGTCTTCAAAGTTAGGATTAAGATCTAACGCTTTTTTTAAATGAAAAACAGCTTGATTATTTTGACCTAGAGCTTGATAGATTTTTCCAAGTCCTAGTTGGGCTTCTGGATAAAACGGGTTCAGGCGTATAGCCTTTTTAAACTCTTCTTGAGCTTTGGTATGGGCTTCCAATAGGGAGTAGCATTTACCTAAAGTATAATGAGCGTGAGCCATCTTAGGCAAAATTCGAACAGCTTCTAATAAATGTGGAACCCCCCTATCGCATTTATCTAATTTGCTGTAGGCCCATCCCAGGCCGTATTGTGCTTCTCCATAAACGGGATCCATTTTGATTGCGTCCCGATAAGACTTAACTGCTTCTTCAAATCGACCGAGCTCGCCGTAGCTACCGCCTAGTCCGAAAAGGGCCGCAGGGTAAATCGGCTCAATGCGTAAAACTTCTTGAAATTCTTTGATAGCTTCTTTGTAAAAACCAAGCGTATGGTAGGCTTTACCCAAACTAAAATGGGAGACATAATCGTTTGGGTCAAGTTTAATGGCTTTTTCTAGTTCGTCAATACGAGTGATATTAGCCTGAGCAATTCCGAAGCAAGCCACAAAAATAAAAACCGTAATGAATACCCAAACTTTTACCATAAACTAGCTCCTCAATAGAGGGGCTCGCCGTATCGTTAAAAACGGGTAGTGGCGTCTTCAGGGTTGGATTCGACTTTATGGATCGTTAAATCTGATCCTTTGAATTCTTCCTCTTCCGTAAGACGGAGCCCAATAGTTGAATCTAAAATTTTATATACTATAAATCCACAACCTACAGCAAAGATAATAGCTATGATAGAGCCAATGAATTGAGCTAAAAAACTAACTCCGCCCATTCCTCCCAAAGCCTCTTGACCAAAAATACCGCACGCAATTCCACCCCATGTACCTGAAATACCATGTAAAGGCCATACACCTAAAACATCGTCAATTTTAAGTTTTTCTTGTTCCCAGGTAAAACCCTTAACAAATATTATAGCGGCTATCCCACCGATAAAAAAAGCTCCAATAGGATGAACTTTATCTGAACCGGCACAAATAGCGACTAAACCAGCTAAAGCTCCATTATGAATAAAGCCGGGGTCATTTTTTGAAATAACTAATGCAAAAACCACGCCACCAACCATGGCAAATAAAGAGTTTACTGCGACAAGCCCGGTAATACCGTCTAAAGTAGCCGCAGACATAACATTAAAACCAAACCAACCAATACAAAGCATCCAACTTCCTAAAGCGAGAAAAGGAATATTACTCACGGGAATAGGGCAACTTTTTCCTTGGGCGTTCCAACGTCCAACTCTAGGACCTAAAATAATAACTCCAACTAAAGCAATCCAACCTCCAATAGAGTGGACTACAACAGACCCTGCGTAGTCGTGAAAAGGAATGCCACCACTCAATTTAGCTAACCAAGAGTCATCTTGTCCTAATAGAGTAATACTCCCCCAGACCATACCTTCAAAAAGCGGATATACGAAAGCTACAAATAGAGCGGCGGCGATTACTTGTGGCCAAAATTTAGCACGCTCCGCAATACCTCCAGAAATGATGGCAGGGATAGCTGCTGCAAATGTTAGTAAAAAGAAAAAGTGAACGAGTTCATAACCTTGGTCTGAGATAGTAAGATCTATTGCCGATTTTAAAAAACCAGTTTCATAAGCAATGTAATAACCAATGATGAAATAAATAACTGACGAAATGGAAAAATCAACCAAGATTTTTACAGAGCGTTTACTTGATTTTTTTTGCGGACAGATCCTAC
>CAWVUN010000053.1:0-8368 GCA_963932495.1 uncultured bacterium | reverse complement strand
CGTCAAAGGAACGCGGCTTGATAATCTTCCCATACTCCACATTTGACTATAACTCAATTAATCTTCTATGATGAGGGATGAAATTCAAATAAAAATAAGTTGATTCAAATGATTGATTTAATTTATGTTGATTCTATAACAAAGCCAAAGTAGCATAAATTTAGTTCTGGATTAAATGCACATGGACTAATGCCCAATATGTTGCTTCCATTGCTTTTTCTGACTGGTTTTTTATCCAAAACACCTTTAAGGTTTAAATTTATTTTATGGCTGGTGAAAATAATGTTTGGTTTAGCTTGTTTAAAGGAAACGTTCCCTCACCGGTGAAGATTTTTGAGAAGCGCGATTGGAAATTTGAGTCTGGGGTTTCTCTTAACGCTTGTATCATAGGTAAGAGTCATCGGATTTGTTTTGAGTCAGGCTCTGATAGCTTAACAGAGTTTATTGCCTATCCTATTGATGGTTTTTCATTTGAACCGGTGGAGAAAAAACTTTTAAAGATAGGAGATTCGTTTGATCAAGAATTTGTCCATGGTTCTCTATTTTATAGAGCCAATATACAAGTGATAAAAGAGGTTTATAAAGAGTTTGATGACTTTTTGAAAACTCTTTCTAGTTTAGATTCATTCAACACGGTGGTTCAGAAATTCAAAAATCCAGTGTCGGATTCTGATGAAGAACCATTTACTGGAATTGTGGTAGTTCTTGAGGATAATCTCCTTTTTACGGTTCATACATACCCTGAAGAGGGTTATTCAGTTGTTAGTAGCGTTAAGGCGAGTGTGTTAGAGCGTGAGCTTTTGTCATGATTAAGAGATTATATCAAATAGCGCGATCAAATATAGGTTATTATTTCGAAAAACCCCCTAATACTGATTATGGAGATCCAATTAGTTCGACTTATTACCGGGAAGAGGCGGACCAGTTCCAAAATAAAAGTTATAAAAAAGAAGAAGACCATTTGGCAAGATATTTTGCTAATTTAGAATTGACACCAAGCGCTAATCGAAGTGAACTTAAAGCTTCGTGGAAACGGTTGATGAAGAAATATCACCCCGATTTACATTCGTCAGATCAAGGGAAAAAGAAAATTGCTAACGAATTGACTCAAGGCCTTACAGAAGCCTATAAAATTTTGGACAAGGAATTAGCAAAAAGAGAAGTTAAGCCACTCTCCATAAACAAAGCCCCTCTTTAAGGCAATATTGGAGATATTCAAAATTTAAACGGCCTCGCCGTCGATAAGGAGGCAATATGTCGAACTTTGAAACAGTAAAGAATTATTTGTTAGAGATGGGATTCTCCTTTGATGTTGAAAGCCCAGAGGAAGAGCTTGTCGTAGTTAATGATTCGGACCGAGGAATTAATAACCTTGTAATTGATTGTGAAGAGCCCATTGTTATTTTGGAGCAGGTTATTTTAGTTTTTGAAAAAGATTCCCTGGAGATTTATAAACGAATTTTACAACTCAACCGTTCTTTGGTGCATGGAGCATTTTGTTTGAACGAAGAAGGTAAAGTTTTACTATTTCGAGATACCTTACAGTTATCGAATCTGGATTTGAATGAGCTTGAAGGGAGTATCGATGCTTTAAGCCTAGCATTAGCAGAGAATGGCTCCGAACTTTTGTCTTTCGTCGGAAAATAAAGATCAATTTTTTCGTAAGACGCTCCAATAAACTATCGATATTGACAAATCGTCTAAGATAGAAAAATTAATTTCAGGATCCTTTTTTGTGAAAGGAAATAAAAGTGGCTGGATTATTTTCGAGAATATTTAGATTAGGTAAAGCTGAGGCGCATTCGATAGTCGATGCGATAGAAAACCCGATTAAAATGACAGAGCAAGGTATCCGAGACTTAAAAAAAGGTTTACAAGAATCCATGCACAGTTTAGCTCAAGTCAAAGGTGTCGTTATGCGGTTGAGAAATGATGCTGAGAACCAAAAGAAAATGGCGAGTTCAATGGAAATGAAAGCCATGGCTTTATTGCAAAGCTCACAGGAAGGTAGAATTGATGCAAGCGAAGCAGAAAGGTTAGCTACAGAAGTCTTATCGCGCAAAGAAGAATCCGTGCAAAGAGCTTTAAATTTGTCAAAAGACTTGCAGAACCAAGAATCGATGTCTAATCAACTTCAAAAAAATGTAGATAAATTGCGCACAACGATTCAACGGTACGAAAATGATTTGATTACTCTTCGAGCAAGAGCCAAAACCGCTTCTGCTACACGTAAATTGAATGAACAAATTGCAAAAGTAGATTCTGAAGGTACGATTGCGATGTTGGAAAAGATGAGATCAAAAGTTGAAGAAGATGAGGCATTAGCAAAAGCCTATGGGGAAATTGCCGACACAGGAGAAAGCCTTGACTCTCAAATTGATAAAGCATTACAGGGAAGCTCCGGTAGTCTTCCCCAGTCAGATAGTCTTGCAGCTCTAAAAGCTAAAATGGGAATTTCCTAAAATGGGGTGGAATTTTTTCAAGAAAAATGAAGAAGATGAAAATCCAGAAATGGATTTTAACGACTTAGTTCTTTCTAAAATGAAGGTGGGGTTTCTTGTTGATTATGATATGAAAACTTACCAGATTACCGCAAAGAATTATTATCAGTGGGATGAAGGAGGAAGAACTGAAGAATGGGAATTGAAACAGGGTGACGAAGTTTTATACTTAGAGCGAGAACAAGAAGATGGAGAAGTATCTTGGTCGCTCTCTAGAAAACTACCAATAGGAGCTCTCGATGGAAATATAGCAAATCACATAATTGAAAATGAAGATCCTCCCGAAACGGTTATTATAGACGGAGAGGGATATTCTTTTGAAGAAGACGATATAGGGACTTATCATAAAGGTGAAAACTCCAGAGGATTAGAGTTTGTAGTTTGGGATTATTCCGATATCCGGCAAGAGAAATCTTTATCTATAGAACAATGGGGAGAAACTAAATTTGATGTAACGATTGGATTTGAAGTTGAAGAGTATCAGTTTTCCAATATTTTGCCAGGAATTAATTAAATTTTGATTTGATTGACGGTTGAATATTCTCAAGGTTATGTTTTATTTTTCTCGAGTTTTTTCAAGGTTCATCAAAGTGCTGATACCGTTGGGGTATTCACTGCCAAAAGTATTTTAAAATAATTCTAAGGCTCGTTGAAGATAGCTTTCTGCTTTTGAATAATTTTCCACTTTTAAGTATAGAATTCACAGGTTATTGATGGAACAAGCAATTTCTATATTTTGATCGTCGAATACTTTTTCACGAATTCTTAAATCTTTCTTTAGTATAATTTCCGCTTCTTTAAAACGGTATTGTTTGAGATAAGGTACAGCAAGTTTGTTTTTGGCTACAGCCGTTTATGAATGTACCTTTCCTTTTTCTGTAGGCTGATAAATAGAAGGACTTGTAAAAAAGGTAGTTAGAAAAATATAAGAAGTATGGGGAAAAATGGAGGCGGGGGGAATCGAACCCCCGTCCGAAAGTCTTTAACGCGTGGCGTCTACATGCTTGTTTCGTGATTTAAGATCTCGCTCTAATCATCTCCCACGAACAGGATTCAATCGGAGCCAGCTTTGTAGAGTCTCACTGAATTAGCCCAAAGCATACAAACTCAGCCAGTCCGTTTTATTACGCTCTTTTCCCCCTTACAGACGAAAGAAGGAAAGACCGGTAGCAGGATTTAAGCTGCTACAGCAATATCATAATCGTTTGCAATTATGATGGTACCGTTTTTTAACGGGCCAACGGCATCCCGTGCATGCAACCAAGGTCTCATTACTCCCGTCGAAGCCAGGTCGCCCCCAAAATTTCGATTCATGGGTTCCTCCCCATTATAGCATTTAGAACCAACGAAAACCGACTATTTTACTGGAGGTATATTTATAAAAAAGGGAGGAAAGCTACTCTATCGGTCGACCGCGATAAAAAAACATGGAAAACGTTACTCCTAGATATTTAAACCCCTTTTGAAAGTAATGCCACCAACGTGTTCCCGTTTTGGATACACCGTATTCACGAGCTCCTAAAATATAGGGAATCTCGACGACTTTAAAACCATCCTTCAGTGCTTTATAAGTCAAGCTAATGAAATACTCCCCGTGGTCGCCTTTTATTTCAATCCGATCGGTAACTCGTTTCCTAACAGCGATGAATCCACTGGTATAATCATGGATTCTCGGGTCAAGTACTCGCTGAATGAACCAATTCAAAACAAAACTCAAAATCACCAACACAAGAGAATCGTCTTCCTTCTCGATAATTACAGTTCCCCCTCCAACAACATAACGGGATGCAATAACAACGTCGTTACCCTCGTCAATCTTTTCCATAAGCTCTGGAATTTTTGAAGGAGGAATGGATAAATCGGCGTCCATCCAAACTAAAACATCGCCTTCCGCTATCGCAATTCCATCAACAATAGCGGAGGTCAAACCACTTTTCCCAATTCTTCTCAATACCCTGACATTCGAATACATTTTTTTTGTTTCTTCAGCCACTGCCCAAGTTCTATCTGGAGAGTCGTCGTCCACTACAATTACTTCCAGAGGTAACGGAACCTCTTTCATAATCCGGTCGATCATTCTGGCTATGTTTCCAGATTCGTTATATGTAGGGAGTATAATAGAAAGCAATTTTTAATCCTTTTCCTTATCTACAAGCTTTAAGTCAGAATCCACCATGAGTTTAACCAATTCTTTGAATTTAACCTTAGGATTAAATCCAAAAGTTTTTTGAGCTTTAGAAATATCGCCCTTCAAAACATGGTTAGCTGTAGGACGAAAAAATTTTCTATCCGAAATAACATATTTTTTAGGATCAAGGTTTACTACCCTAAATGACTCGTCAACGAATTCCTTCACGCTGTGGGCTTCTCCGGTAGCAACTACAAAATCATCCGGATCGGATAACTGAAGTATATTCCAGGCAGCTTCCATATATTCTTTGGAATATCCCCAATCAATATTCGCCGATAAATCACCTAAGACCAGCTTATCCTGTTTACCTCGCGCGATCCTCGCTACGGCCAAAGTTATTTTCCGAGTTACATAATCTTCCGTACGACGTGGAGACTCATGATTATAAAAAATGCCAGTAGATATGAACATCCCGTAAGCTTCGCGAAAATGTTTACACAGAATATAGGCAAGTACCTTGCCGCAAGCATAAGGATTTTGAGGACTGAAAGGAGTCTCTTCATTTTGAAAAGGATCTTTCGCGTGTCCAAACATATTCGAAGTGCAGGGTTGAAAATATTTAATTTTTGGATCTATTTGACGAATTATTTCTAAAATACGCCCTACCGCCGCCCCTGTAATATCTAGCGAATAATCAATTATGCTAAAACTCCACCCGGCATGATCTTGATCAGCTTCATTATAAATTTCGTCTGGCAGGATTTCATTAATGATCCTAAATAAGGACGTGACATCCGCCAAATCTCCGCGATGCAAAAATAGTTTTTTCTCAAAAATCTCAGAATCATTTATTAAATGTTTAATGTTTCGGGTGTTGCCAGTAGCCGATCTCCTTTGCAACCCATGAACCTCATAACCTTTTTCTAAAAGAATTTCAGCAAGATAACTTCCATCTTGACCTGTGATCCCAAAAATTAAAGCTTTTTTCAAAAAATATCTCCTATTGCCGGCATATGAAAAAAATTAGCAACTCTTTGACCTTATTTAGAAGAGGCTGTGGAGGGCATAAAGGGTTTTATGACCAATCGAGTTGGGAGCTTGTCAAAAAAATCCCAACCGCCACTTTGATTGTCTAATTGAATATCAAGATTTTCCGGCGTTACTTCGAAAACAATTCCTAAGGTATGTAATCCACTTGCGATATTCAGGGGATTCTTTTCAAACTGGTCTTCGTAATAACCAGCAACACCTTTAATATTAATATCGATACCCAGTTCTTCTTTGATCTTTCTTTGAATGGAGTCTTCTAATCCCTCTCCTTTATAAACGCGCCCGCCTGGAACCCACCATTCGCCTTTAAGAGGTTCATTAGTTCTCTTCACTAGCAAAACTTGGCCTTGGTCGTTACGGATAATAGCATCGACACAAAGAATCGGCATTGCATCTACAATATTTCGATAAGTTTTTTTTGGAATTAAGTTCATACAATACGAAAATCAGGTAAGGGAACTATGAATTTTCCGCCAGCTTCGCGCCACTCAGTTTCCCGAACGTAAAACTCGTCGAAAAAAGCCCAAGGTAGAACTAAAAAGTAATCAGGCTGGTCCGCGCGGGCTTGGTCTTCAGAAACAATGGGTATTTGAGTGCCTACTGTATATTTTCCCCATTTTTCAGGGCTACGCTCAGCGGCGGCTTTGATCAAATTATGGTCTAAGCCATAATACTGCAAAATGGTATTACCTTTAGTAGAAGCTCCATAAATATAAACTGTTTTTCCAGCTGAGACTTCTTTTTTAATAAAATCTACACACTTCTTCCTGTTATCCTCAATACGGTCAAAAAAAGCCATGTAGTCGGCACGAGTATAATTTTCGTCGAATGGAATCCCAGTTCCTTTGAGATGTCGACAAAATATTCGATAACTGCCGCCGTTTACCGAGTTTTCTTCCAATTTGAAAATTTCCAAGCCGTTATTTTCAAAAAGGTACTTTAAAGATTCTAGCGTGTAGTATTCCAAATGCTCGTGGCAAATATTCCCAAGGTCGTTTTTTTCCAGCATGGGACGAAGACACATGAGCTGTGCCACAAATACACCGTCTTCCGCAAGAACTTTGGTTATATCTGCAACAAACTGGTTTGGATCTTCCATGTCGTAAAACATTCCGATAGCAGTCACTACTTTAGCTTTTCCAAATCCATTCTCATTGGCTAACACGTTGTACGATTCAACATTCCAAAAGTCATGGATAGAAAACTCAACAGTTTCTCGCAATGATTCGATTATATTATCTGCTGGCTCACAACCAACTCTCCTCAACCCATCTTGCGCGTAAGATTTCAGCAAAGTACCATCGTTGGCACCAACATCTAAAACCACGTCGCCATGATTTAAATCAGCAATACTTTCAATTTGCTCGGTTATATCTCGCAAAGCGCCTCGCATCGTGTCGGTAACTCCCGATCGATACCAATAAAACCTCGAATACATCAGTTCCATGGGAGCGGTGTGCCGTAATTGAAGTAAAGAACACTTACCGCAAAGAACTAGGTCCAAAGGAGCTTTAATTCCATCGTTTTTATTTTCGACAAACGTTGAAATATAAAGTTCTCCTAATGAAAAAATATCCTCCAAACCGGAAGAATTACAAAGCCTGCAAGTCTGACGAGTTATAATTTCTTGATCCATGTTAAATCACCAACCAATCCAGAAATAAAGCCATAAAAAATAAGGAATTATACAATATTTTATAATTTTCACTGGGTTAAATTTTATAAAAACTCACTGACTTTTGCAAAATCATAGCTGAATGATTTAAACTATAAATTAAAAGTTTACCGCATCAAACAATTTCTAGATTTATGACAAATGCCTGTTAAGTTTAGGCAAGAATGAAAATTTTATCTGCTCTTAATAGTTTCTTCCACTTACTCAATCTATCCCGCAAATTTTTATATTTTATTCAATATCAAATACTTTCAAACTGTAATGAATTCTTTTTCAAAATCTGCCGAAATCAAACAAACTTTATACTGTATTCTGATTTTAATCTTTGCAACTACAGTCGTTTATTTTAACTCCCTAAAAGGATCCTTCCAGTTTGACGACATTCACTTTCAGCAAAGAATTTGGGTTTCCGACTTAGAGCAATACCAAAAACGTGTTGAATTCCTACCGTTTCATACTAATTCTAGGAAACGTTCTTATACCTTTTTTACAGCGCGACCTACCGTTTTATTCACTTTAGCCCTTAACAATACAATAGGCAAAAACCGCTCGTTCGGGTTTCACCTCTTAAACTTAATCTTCCACGTATTAACAACAATTGTCGTTTTTGTAGTAATAAGATTGGCGTTTCAATTATCACGCGAATACCCAGGTAGCGGAACCGCATTTGCGTTAACCGCAGCGTTAGCTTTTTCAATTCATCCAGTTTTTACGGAATCCGTCACTTATATCTCGTCACGGTCTTCAGAATTATTGACTCTCTTTTATCTGATGGGAGTTTGGTTTTTTCTCCTACTATTCAGATCTTCAAAAACGACAAAAATCGGGGCGATTTTCAAAATATTTTCGATAGTAATTTGTTTTTACTTAAGCCTAACCTCAAAAATAGTGGCTGTGACTTTCCCTGTAGTTCTTGCTTTGCTATTTCTTTTTTTAATTTGTACCAAAAAATATCCTCGCCTATATAAAAAATTGACCGGACCACTTTCTTTAGCAATCTATGCCAGTTTA
>CAWVUN010000052.1:0-8489 GCA_963932495.1 uncultured bacterium | reverse complement strand
TGAAAGAATTAAAAAAAATTATGGTAGAAAAATTAATTCAATACGACCCTCTTAAAAGCATAGATATAGGATAATGATAAAGAAATACTTACATATTTCCCATATTAGGGATCTTTTGTTTGCAGGGCTGTTCATCTATGAGCAACAAAGGCCTTTATGAAAACATGCAAAAGTGTGTATGTGATCTAAACGTAGACTACAGTCTAAATAAAACGGCCTGTAATTCTAGTGGTTTTGATTGGAGGTCTTACGAAGAATATGAACGATAACTGAAGCTTAAAACTTTTAACTTAAATTTGATATGTCATATAATGAAAAACTAGGAAAAGCCTTGGGCAGAGTACCTAGCGGGTTGTTTATTTTAACGGCGCATTTTGATGGGAGGGATGACGCTGTGTTGGCTAGTTGGGTTAGTCAATGCTCCTTTGAACCTCCAACAGTTTCTGTTGTTTTAGCAAAAGCCCGACCAGCAAGAGTATTAATTGAAGCTTCTGGGGCTTTTATCCTGAATGTGTTGGGTCAAGACTGTAATGATTTTTTAAAACGTTTTGCGAAACTTCCTAAAGATGAACCATTATTTGAAGGGTTGGAGGTTAGGAAGGGGTATAAAGACGTTACTATTTTGGAGGACGCAGTTTCATTCCTTGAATGTGAATTGATCAACCAAACTGTTGTGGAAGACCATGTCATTTATGTAGGAAAAATTATTGGTGGAGAAATGCTAAAAGGAGGAGAACCTTATGTCCATATCAGAAAGTCTGGATTCTCTTACTGAGTTATACCCAATATTTTAAAAACGTCATATCTTGTGAAAACCCAATATATTAAGACGGTAACAAAAAGAGCTAAAGAAACTAACCCAACAACAATTTTAACTAACCTCTTAGGGTCTTTCTCGTAATATTGTTTTACATCTTCAGCGAAAGACTCGGCTATAGACTCGTCTGGGCTTTTATTCCAGGTCTTATCTATCGCGTTTCTCCCGTAGATTATTCCAAAAATAATCGCGATCATTAAAAGTTCAATAGCGCCAAACATATTATTCCTAAAAAAGATCCCAATTCATTGTTTCGGGATATTTGGTATTAATTGGTTAAAAACATCTAAAACTCCAAATGAATCTAAAATATTCATTTAATAAATAAAAAGAATCAGGAAAATTTATTTTTGAGTTAAATAACAAGAGAACTGTTTAAAGTCAAGGTTAAAAACCTAAAAACTTCAAAAATTACGAAGCAGCTTTATATTTTCAATTCCACTCAATTAATTTCTTTGGGTAAGATTCCTTGTCTGTACCCTTTGCGCAACGAAATCCATAATCTTCCAGACCTATTGCAGGAGGGCTATTATTCCTAAAAGAGGAATAAAGAAACCCCTTTAGGTCATGCCAAGACCCTCCTTTTAGAACCTTAAATTCTCCTCCAAAAGGACCTTTAGGGTTAGTTTGATGTTTGTAGCTCGTATAATACTCTGCATCGAACCAATCGTCTACCCATTCTTTAATGTTACCTGCCATGTTTTCTAATCTATAGGGACTTTTCCCCATTCTCATCGAGTCCACAGGAACCATTACATCTAGCTTTTTTTCATCCCACTGTTGAAGAAAACGGGATATTTTGGGACTTGGAGGTTCGTCTCCCCATGGAAACGTCCTACCGTCAATTCCTCTAGCAGCTTTTTCCCATTCCGCTTCAGTGGGGAGTCGTTTATCAACGAACTGACAATAAGCTTTGGCTCCAAACCAGGTAACGTTATTAATTGGAAATTTTTCGTATCCTTTTTTGGGTTTAATTGTTCTGCCAAATTCTAAAATGCTGTATTTATTGTTTTTGTAATAGCTGTCTGGGTTGGGAGATTGATTTAAAAAATCAGCAAATACTTGGGCATCCAATTCGAATATATCTATGTAATAAGAATCTAAGAAAACTTTATGTTTTGGACGTTCGTCAATTCCCTTATCATCAGATCCCATAAAAAAGAATCCTGAAGGAATAAGAGTCATTCCTTCTATTTCTCTTTCATTATTAATTGGTGAGATTTTAGTAACGCCCAAGTCTTCAAGGGCTTTTCGGGCAGCAGAGGCTTGTTTACCATTGGGAACTCTGGTGAGATACTTTTGAAGGAAACTAATAGCATTTTCATTTTCGTTAAATTCTTTATATAGCCAGCCAGTAAAAAAATCTAATTCCGCTAAATTGGAAAACTTTTGCCCAGCTTCTTTTAAATCGTTAACCATACCCTCAAGGGAATTAGGTTTTTTTACAGATAATGCTTTTTGGTACCAGTTTTTGGCTTCTTCAAACTGTTCATCAAGAGTTGAAAATAATCCTAAGTTCATATGACCAAGGGTTTTAAATAGTTGGTCTCCTCTTCCTTTAATCAGTCCTCGCTTAGTCCAGCCTATAGCTAAACCTATTTCGCCCTTTCGATAATGAGTCCACCCAAGTTGAATGTATGACTTTAGATCTTCCGGTTTCATTTCAATCAAATAACGATATTGGTCAATAGCACTGTCATATTTCCCAAGCCTATAGAACGCTTCGGCCAGCTTACTTTTAAATTCTGGGTCGTCGGGGAAAGCGTATTCCACTTTTTTTAATGACTCTAAAGCTAAGGAGAAATTTTTAGTTTGAAAATAGACGTCTGCCATAGCTAGAAAAATGCGCGGGTTATTCTTTTGAAGTTGAGAAATTAGTTTCAAATGGAGAAGGGATTTTATGTATTGCTTTTGCTGCATAAAAATTTGAACAAGATAACGATGAGCTTGTATATAGCTAGAGTCAATTTGAACGACTTGTAGAAATGCTTCCGCAGCATTTTTGCTATCGCCGGAATCAGAAAAAGCGATTCCTAAATTAAAAAGGGTCGCGATGTTATTAGGATCGGCCTCGTTAGCGGCCTGATATTGCTCAATGGCCTTTTGGAATTCTTTTTGTTCAGAGTAAATATTACCTAAATTGTTGCGAGCTTCCATCGAACGAGGGTTGATCTGAGTCGAAAGATCTAAGTAAAAAATAGCTTTTTTAGGTAGACTTTGTCTGTAATAAGCCATCCCAACGTTTGAAAAATAAGCTCCTAAAGTTTGTTTTTTATCTAGGTTTTTCATGAAGAAAGGAGAGTTGTTGTTAATTCCAAACTGGTCATAGTAATAATCATCTGGAAGGGGTATTCCCCCTTCTGTGGCTTCAATATTAATTCGAATATCGTCAGACTCGTACCTTGCAAAGAAATGATTTGGAAGGGCAACTCCAAAAATAGGCTGTCCTAATTGTTCCGCCGCAATCAGGTATATTAAAGATAAAGTCATGCAATAACCCTTTTGCGTTTCAAAGAGTCCGTGCATAAAAAGTTCATTTGGGTTTATAGGGATTCCTTGTTGGTCAAGCTCATTGGTGTATTTATACCCAAACTTTTGATGTATGATTTTTCTTAATGCATCGACCACACCTGTTGGCTGAGGTTTTTTTTTAATTAGCTGCTGAGCTTCTTCAACTAAAGCTTCAATCGATGTTTTAAAGAATTTCTGGTCAACTTTTTCGTCCCAATCCTTAGATACAGCAAGCAATGTGTTACTCAGGTTAATTTGATCATTACTTAAGTTAGGAATGGAAGATAAATACTTTGAAGCATCTTCTGCAAATGAGAGATTAAGCCCACCACTAGACTCAAGAAAAGAAATAAAACTAAATAAAATAATAAAAATGATTGTTTTGAGATAAGAGTGCATGTGTTTACTTTTGTTTTAAGAGTTTAGGGACAATTAGACATATTATATTAAATATATAGTTAGCCACCAATAACCCGTAAGGATAAATTCTTTAAAATATCTCTAAATTCTATCATTAAATTTTTTGAGCGATTCAAAAAACCAAAACTTATTAAATTCATTCGTATTTACTATAGACAGGATGCTGGTAGTTATTTTTTTTGCATGCAATATAATTTTTTTAGTTTGTGATCTAGATCACATGAAATAAATATAGCTCAAATATAATAAAAGACAAGAATCTAGCGTTTATTAATTTATAATTTTATTTAGAAAAGTAATGTATTCAAGAAGAGGGTTAAGAATTGGAAATGATAAATGCAAACCAGTAATGAGCCTGCCAAAATTTTGGTCGAGGACGATTATCCAGAAGTTCGTGGGTTTCTTTCGGTTTATTTAAAGAAACAAAACTATTTGTTTGACGAAGTTGAAGACGGAGAGCAAGCCTTAGAAAAAATCCAAAAATTTGCTCCAGACGTTGTCCTGTTAGATATACTAACGCCGAATTTAACAGACGATGAGCTTGTCAAAATGATTACGATTTGGAAACCTAATATTCTAGTCATTATGACAACAGCGTTAAGCGATCAAGAAATAAAAAGTGAATGTTTGAAAATGTCGACTTTACTTGTGGATATAAACCAATCGATTTAAAAAATCTTATATCTTTGATTAAGAAAGGATTGATGAAAGTTTCTGAGATTAATCAACAAGTATCTATTCAATAATTAATATTTATTATTTGGTTCGATCGAACTTCATTTTTCTAAAAAATTCTATCCAATGAGTTTCTCCAGGCTCTTTTCCTTTGTATTCTTTTTGAAGTATATTCTTTGGAATAGAAAAATAATTGCATATAAAACTCTCTACTTCTCCCCAGCAATCCTCTCCATCCAATAACCGTAAATGCATCATAGAAACTGTTCCACTAAACGGACTTTTAATATTTGTTAGAGTGCTATAGAGCGGAAGACCTTTAGGGGCAATCCCTAATCTCTTTATGTAATAAGCAAGCAGGATGAGCATAGATTGATTTAAAAGAATCCCATTTGGGACAATGTGCACAGAGTTTGGACCTTCTCGCTTTAAAAATATTTTGCCGTATTTCTGGTAAGTGTTTACTAATCCTTCCCAATAAATTTGAGAAACATTTCCTGGGTCAAAGGGTTGTTTACTAGATGGGCAACTATCCAAATCAATTAGAAAAACCTTGAATTTTTTCGGAGTTTTTACTATGAAAATATTTTTTAAATCTAAGTCTGGGTACCAGAAGCCACGCAAATTCATAGAACGAATAGTTGCGGCAATCGACATTACGATTTTAATTTTATGTTCTTGTTTTAAAGTAGAATCTCCAAAATATTCTGAAATGTTTCCTTTGTGAAGGATATTGTACAGAGTATCTCCACTCAAATGTTCAATAAAGGCGTAGTAAAAGTCCTCATCTTCTATAAGGCGAAAAACCCTGGGAACGTTAAGAAACGACTTTATTAGAGCGTTTTCCATTAATTGCCAACCAGGTGGTGGTTTTTGGAATCTTTTTACAAAAATATTGAGTTTTCCTAATTCCCAAATTCCAAATTGGTCGTTAAGAGAAGATTGACTTTTCCAATCAACAGTTTCTGGAATGAAAGTCTTAGAAAATAATCCCAATTTAACTCGCATGAATCCGCCCTAATATCCCTAATGTTTTATCGTCTTGCGTTCTTGGATTGACTCCAATACTTTTTTGTTTAAGGAGAAGAAAATGTTTAATGGTTGGGTTCATTAAACCTATATTTTCTTTTAAGGATAAAATGGTTTCTTTTGCTCCATCTGAAGACAAAACCGCAAAATTGGTTTCGTTAGCTTGGTATATTTGAATCGGAGATAAAAACTTTTCACACAATATGTTTTTCCCTATACTTTTAAGGCGAAAAGTTATGCCGCCTTTTTTAAAAGCAAAATATTGATTTTCTTTATTTTGGAAAATCGCCATTAAGGAATCGCCTGAAGAGCCACATTCTAAATGACCTTGTTTATCTAAATAAATTGCCGAAAGTGTAGAAGAAAATTCGAAAAAAATTGCGCTAGGTTCTGTCGCTTTTTGTTGCAATTTCAAAAGAGATTGAGAAATTTTTTGTTCTTCTAAAGGGTCTTCTTTTATCCGTGATTGCCAAAGGTTAAGTGTTTTATTAACAGCCGCACGAATAATGTTTTCTAGGTTAATATGTTTACTTTTCCGATGCTGACTCCACTCTGTGAGGGTGAGTTCGGAAAATGCTTGGCCTAGATCTTGGGCGAGAATTCTTGAAGAAAATGGACCAATTATGTTTGTATCGCTGGCCCCATCAGCAACCCAAATGACGCCTAAGTTGTTCCCAAGAGATAATGTACCACCGGCGTCCTCCCCTAATTCGTGATTGGCATTAGAATTGGATGAATGTCTTTTGCGTGGTCCAGAAGAAGTTGCGATCTCTGAGATCATGATGTGGTTTATTTGGCCTTCTTGTTGTCCCTGTTCGAATTCGGGAGTCATTCCGAGTTTTCTTCGGTCGAATTAGATTGGTCAATCAAAAGACAGGAAGGGCAAAACCCTGAAGCTCCAGAAGCCATTCTGAATAAACCTTTTAGAATCTGTGACCTTTCTGCATCGTCAAATAGAAAGAAGCCTTTAGTTGGAGAATGTTTTGGACAAACCGTCGCAAGTTCCCTCATTTGCTTGATACCTGGAGATTCCTCTTCGCCAATAAATGCGGTCATGAGAATTGATTGTTCTTCTTGGCTAAAGGGGTTCTTAATGGGTGCTGTTACGTTATGTTCCCCGTCTGTATAGATGAAAACACGAGCATTTGGAATAGTTATAAAGTCTTCTTTATTATTCTGGTCTTGGCGCACTACGTGATGTTCAAGAGGTTTAAAATCGGCTAATCCTCCAAAATCCTTAAAATTACCGTTCAAATATTGTTTATAAATTTTATAGGATAAGTTGATTGCTTCGTTGATATTAGTAGCTTTGGGTTCAAGAGTTTTTTTCTCTAAAGTTTCATAAAGAAAACTTGAAAAGTGTTGTCGGTTTTCATATTCTTCAATTATCTCCTTAATACTTTTAGTCCAAATCCAAAGAGGCTTTCCAGCAAATACACAGAGAGCTATGTAAGCGTCGTCAATATGCGTCGAATTTTTAAGAGACCAAATTCCTGCAGCGGAGTTACGGGCAATAAGATCGTATTTATTCCCAGGGTAATCTGAACTTGGAAATGCTGGGTCTACCATGGAATAAGAACCGTCCATCATTAATACGCATATTCCAATTTCCCTTTCGAAAGAGATAGGGGTAAGCGTGTTTTCTGCTAGGAGGTCTTCGGCAGGAGAGGTCGAGGAGTGTTCGGTTAACCAACCTAAACCGTATTCGCATTCAGGTTGGTTATTGCAATACTCATCTTCTGTTTTTTTCTCATATTCTTTCTTGCAATTAGGGCAAATAAAATTAGCCATATTTTTAATTCCTAAAGTTTAAGAAAAATTTGAAAAATTTATTTAAGGACCCGTCATTTAAAAGAGTTGTGGTTGATTCTTCTTAAAAAGCGGTGTTTTTAGAATTTTTTAAGAAGAGTTCTACTCTTCGGTATTATAATTTGTTTTCGCAATTTAAATAAATATTTTTCCTAGATGTATAGAAGTTTTTGGCTCTTAACAGTCGGTAATTGAGTTTTTAAAGGCGAACGACACCCTTTTTTCTTCCAAAATATATCTGAACTCCAGAAGTTAAATCAAGACTTTCGCCAGGGAGAATATCTTTTGGGGTTTTGCCTGGTAAAGAAGAAACCCACTTTTCAGTAGATAAGTTTTCAATTGCGAGTTCGTTTGGATTTAATTTTTTTGAAATTCTGGCTCCTATAGGCGATGAAAAATCGCAAGGTTTTGAGTCGTCTATATGATGAGGGAATAGTTTGGCTTCTTTGTTAAGCATGATAATTTTATTCTCTATTTTTATTCTTGCGGGAAGAGAAAGAGAGGTGTTGCATGACCAGCAATTTCCAGGAATTCCTTGATTTGCTTTAATGAATTCAGAGTCATAGAAATTTTCAGATTTACAGTTCAGACAAAATATTATCGAGTCTGCAAGGTTTGTCAAAGCATTTCGCCATTCACTTTCTCTTACTCTGGAGGAAGGGTCTTTTAAACCTTCTCCAAAAGCTCTTATGAACAATGTACGCAAAAAGCTAGGGTAAATGGGCCAGAAAACTAAAGGGTTATCATGATGGCCAGGGACAGGTTCATTTGATGAGTCATATGGATCAAAAATGAACAAAGGTTCTTTGCCATATAAACGGGTCATGGCAGGTAAATCTAGACATTTAATAGAAAGCTCTTTTTTTCCTTCAAGAGGGTGGTGTAAAAGAAAAATATAAAATAGTAAAACGGATAAAGAAAATAGATCGGTCTGAGAGTTGGGACTTGTTTCTCTTCTTACTAATTCGGGAGCTATAAATCTAGGAGTTCCCAAAATGCCTCCACTACTTTGGTCGTCTTCAGTTACATTATCATTATCGCAAATCTGAATTTCTCCACTGTCGGGGTCGAGAAAAATATTTCCAAAAGAAATATCTCGATAGCATAACCCCTGAGAATGAAGTTGTAAAAAGTTGTGAGCCAAATGAGCCCCGGCCAAAGATAAAACTCGGAAAGTAGGGTCGATTCTTCTATTCATTAAATTAGATAGCCCTTTGAATCGGGAGTC
>CAWVUN010000051.1:0-8524 GCA_963932495.1 uncultured bacterium | reverse complement strand
GGCAAATTTAAAGACGCTGATTTAGTTGGCTATCCTTTACAATTGGTTTTGGCCCCAAGAACTTGGCTAACAACCAAATTGAGATCAAAATCAGAAAAACAGGAGAGTCTCAACTTTACTCCTTCCCTGAAGTATTGGACAAAGTTCCAGAAATTTTATCTTCTTTAATTGGGTAACGGGAAAATCCATAATATATTTGTCCATTTCCTTACTAAAAAACAAACTGACCTTAAAGTTTTGATGAAATACTCCCACATGATTAAAGTATTTTATGTAAAGAAGTTCTCCGTTTAATTGGGGTTGATATTGATTTAAAATTTAGGTACTATAATCTCACTTAAATTGTTGAGTCTGCGTAGAAAAGCGGGTTAACAACCCGCTTTTTTTTTAGACCATTCCGCCCAACCCTAGAAAAAGTAAGAAAAGCCTGGCGGAAACCGGGCATTTATAAATATAAATGGGGAACCAATCCATAACCAATACCGTGAAGGAATTGGTAGAACCAGCCTTAGCCGAAGATGACTATGAGCTAGTAGATATTGAATATAAAAAGCAAGGAACACGTTGGATATTAAGGGTTTTCATCCACAGACCCGGCGGAATAGGTGTTGAAGACTGTAAGAAAATAAGCCGTAAGATAGATGATTTGATTGAAGTTGAGAATATAATAACCGGTAACTATGTCCTAGAAGTATCTTCTCCTGGTTTAGATCGTCCTTTAAAATCAGAAAAAGACCTCCTTAGAAATCTGAATAGCCGGATCAGCCTCTCTACCTTTACTCCAATAAACAAATATTACACGTTTAGCGGAATCATCCAAAACGTCGAAAATGAAGTCCTTTTTTTGGAAACAAATGGCGGTGTATTGTCGGTTCCAATTGAAAATATAGCGAAAGCTGTTTTAGAAATTAAATTTTAAATTAAAAGCTTAGAAATTTATGAATCCAGAAGTTCTTTCAATAATTGAACAACTCAGCCGCGAAAAAGGAATTGATCGCGACTTTCTCATCGAGGCTTTGAAGTCCGCTGTGCTGATTGCAGCTCAAAAACGCTTCCCTGGTGAAATGAATATTGAAGCTGAGTTTAACGAAGACACTGGCGAAATTCAGATTTTAGTCGAGAAAACCATCGCCAATCAGGTTATAGAAGTTGATCGTGAGATTAGTCTTAAAGACGCTACCATATTAACTCCCAACGCTCAATTAGGAGAAACAGTTTGGGTTCCACAAGCTTTGGAAAATTATGGCCGCATTGCCGCACAACTTGCCAAGCAAGTCATTATGCAAAAAGTGCGGGAAGCTGAAATTGAAAATGTCTTTCGCGAATTTCAAGATAAACGAGGAGACTTAGTGAATGGATTGGTTCAACGTTTCGAAAGAGGAGACATTTTCGTCGATTTAGGAAAAGTTGAAGGCCTTCTACCAGAAGAGAGCAAGTTTTTCGCGAAACTTTTAATCGCGGCGAAAGAATTAGAGCCTATGTCTTAGAAATTCGAAAATCAACTAAGAACGCTTTTGTTATTCTTTCAAGGACACATGTCGGCTTGATTCGTCGGTTATTTGAATTGGAAGTCCCTGAAATTAGCGAAGGTATGGTTGAAATCATGGGGATTGTGCGCGAACCAAACGGCAGAACCAAAATCGCGGTTAAAACAAACGATCGCGATATTGACGCTGTTGGTGCTTGTGTAGGTATGCGCGGAATGAGAGTGCAATCAATTGTTCAAGAGTTGCGAGGAGAAAAAATCGACATTGTCGAATATTCCGACGATGCAGAAACCTTTGCTCGTAACGCTTTAAGCCCTGCAAAAATTTCTAGGATCCTAATCGATCATAAAGAACAGCACATGTCCATCATCGTTCCAGACGATCAAATGTCTTTAGCGATTGGGAAAAAAGGCCAAAATGTTAAACTTGCCGCTAAGCTTGTTAAATGGAAGTTAGATATTCAGGGCGAGTCGGAAGCGAGAACACTATTAGAAAAAGAATCTCCGCTTTTAAAACTGAAGTCTCCTGAACAAAAAATGACAGATTCTATTACAGGTAACGAAAATTTAGACGATTCTGTTGTTTCTATTTTGATCAAAAACGGTATTAAAAGCTTTGAAGAAATTCTTTCTAAAAGCAAAGAGGGACTCAGTAAAATTGGAGCCCTGAAGGAAGACCAAATTGAACAATTAATCCGATTAGCTAGATCTTATTCAACCGCAAGCTTTGATTCGCTTTTTAAGGATGGCTCTGCCTCAAAGGCAACAGAAGAAAATCCATATGAAACTGAAACGGAAGATACTGAAGAAAAATCCGATTTGGAAAACAGCGAAGCGGACGACGAAAGAGAAACGGAAGTCACTGAGACAGACGAAGAAGGTAGCTCAAACGATTTAGAACACTCCGTTGACGAGTTACATTCTATTGATCCAGATATAGTTCAAAAACTAAAAGATGGCGGGTTTCAAACTCTAGCAGAGCTTTCGATAACGCCAGAAGAGGAACTTGTAGAAATAGATGGTATTGACGAAACAATAGCAAAAGCAATTTTGCTACAAGCGACACAACATACAGACAGCTTAGAAAACGCCTCATAATGCAATACTAAATAATTTAACGAACTACGAAAACTTTTTAACATTAAAACTTAATTAAAAAGTTTTTTAAAAACTTTAAACTTATACAGCCGGTAAACTTTTCGTCGGTCATTAGATAATTTTTTGGAGGAAATTCTTGGGTAATATTCGCATCAATAAATTAGCTTTGGAGCTCAACGTCCAAAACGATCAAATTATAGAAGAGCTTCAAAAAAATGATATTCATGTCAAGAATTACATGAGTGCTATAGACGATGACATGGCAGAAAAAATTCGGGCACATTTTTCCGATAGTGGAAAAGAAGACAGCTCTAAAAAGTTAGCTACATCAAAAACAAAAAAAGCCGCTAAATCAGCAACAAAGTCTACTTCGCGCAAAAAAACAACTACCGCAAAAACGGAAACGCCTCAATCGAAAGTAAAAGCTAAGACAAAGGCTAAAAAAACTGAAACAAAAGCTAAAACAAAACAAGCAGAACCTGAGGGAGGAGCAGAGCCCGAATCCAAAGAGAAAAAACCTGTCGAGGAAACCGTAACGACAACTCTTCCAGAGCCAAATAGTAAACCTGCGGTCAAGACTGTAGTCGCAGAGAAACCGAAATCTCCCCCCGTAAAAAATGAACAACCAAAAGAAGAAAACAAACCTAAAGACAATATACCTCAGCAAAAACAGACAAATTTAAAACAAGATCAATCCAAATTCATCAGAAAACCCGGCCCCGGATTGAAGATCACTAAGCAAGATGAGAAGCCTAAAGAAAAAACAAAACCAATATCGAATCGACCTCAAGGAACTCCCAAACCTTCTTATAAAAAACCAGAGTATACCTCTTCTAAAGCCGCTACTAAAGCCGTTCCATTACAAGTAGCGGAGGAAAAAGACACCGTAGACGCGGTGCAAACTGAAGAAAAATTTGAAAAAGTCCAGGTGAAAGACGGAATGACCGTGCGAGAGTTTGCTGAAGCCGTCGATAAACCCCCAAATGACATTATTCGAGAATTAATGGGGTTTAGTATTATGGCGACGATCAATCAAGCTATGGACCTCAAACTCTCTTCTAAAATAGCTGATAAATTTGGTTTTGAAGTGGAAGAAGTTTTTGCAGAATCTGAGCTTGGAATCGAAGAAGAGGAAGAGCAAGATAATGAAGAAGATCGAGTTTTGCGATCGCCTATCATTACCATCATGGGACACGTCGATCACGGCAAAACTTCCCTTTTGGATGCCATTCGAGAAACAAACATAACTCAATCAGAGCATGGCGGCATCACACAACATATCGGGGCTTATCAAGCCAAGATAAGAAAAAACACCATCACATTTTTAGACACTCCCGGCCATGAAGCTTTTACAGCCATGAGAGCCCGCGGTGCCCAAATAACAGATATCGTTATTTTAGTAGTTGCTGCCGACGACGGAATCAAACCACAGACCAAAGAAGCTATAGATCATGCTCAGGCAGCTAACGTACCGATCATGGTTGCAATAAATAAAATAGATAAACCCGATGCTAAACCAGAAGAAGTTAAAAAACAATTAGCTGATGTGGGTTTATTACCTGAAGATTGGGGCGGACAAACCATTTTCACAGAAGTCTCGGCTCTGGAAAAAACAGGTGTACCAGAGCTACTCGAACTTTTGCTCTTACAAGCAGAAATCTTAGAATTGAAAGCAAACCCCAAGTTAATGGCCAAAGGTGTTGTTATTGAATCCAAGTTGGATAAAGGTCGCGGACCGGTGGCAACTGTTTTGATCCAAAACGGTACATTAAAAGTAGGTCAGCCCTTCATCGCCGGTTGTTTTTTTGGGAAAGTAAGAGCGTTGGTAAGTCATGTCGGCAAAAAAATTCATTCCGCAGGACCATCAGTACCCGTAGAAATTCTTGGAATACCCGACGTGCCTCAACCTGGCGACAAATTTATGGCTGTCAGGGACGAAAAGAAAGCGCGTAGTATCAGTTCTCACCGACTACGGCAGCAACGCGAAAATCAATTATCCCAAAGTAAACGCGTCACCTTAGAAGACCTTCATCAACAAATTCTTGAAGGCGAAATTAAAGAACTCAACATCATTATAAAAGCAGACGTTCAAGGTTCGATTCAAGCCGTTCAAGAAGCGTTTGGAAAACTTGATACGAAAGAAGTTCGAATCAAAATCATTCATCACGGTGTCGGAGGTATCACTGAATCAGATGTCTTATTGGCTTCCGCTTCAAATGCATTGATCATCGGATTCAACGTGAGAGCAACGGAGAAAGCTGTTCCGCTAGCAGCAAGGGAAAGCACCCAAATCAGCTTTTACAGTGTTATATACGATGCCATCAACGACATGAAAAAAGCGATGGATGGCATGTTGGCTCCGAAATTCAAAGAAAAAGTTCTTGGACGAGCCGAAGTCAGAGAAGTATTTACAATTCCAAAAGTGGGTTCCATTGCCGGGTGTTTTGTTATATCAGGTACAATGGAAAGAAACTTAATTGCCCGATTGATTAGAGACGATGTAGTGGTTTACGAAGGCAAGATCGGTTCTTTAAGACGATTTAAAGACGACGTAAAATCAGTTCCTTCAGGGTACGAGTGTGGGTTGTCTTTTGAAAAATATCAGGACTTAAAAAAAGGTGATGTCGTCGAACCGTTTACAATGGAAGAAATTAAAAGATAAATAGGATACTTTGCTATGTCCCTCGGGTATTGCTTGATGAAGTTCGCTCTATATGGGAATAGTTCCTTAAAAGGCAAAAGAAAAGTTTTAATGTCAATTAAAAATCGTGTGAAAGATAAGTTTAATGTCTCGATATCAGAAATTGGCAACCAAGATATTTGGCAAACAATGTTGATTGGAGTCGCGGCGATTGGTCCTGATTCCTCTTATATTGATTCCCTGTTAAACCAGGTGGTTGGCTTTATTGACCGAATGGGGTTGGCACATCTATCAAATTATAAAATCAGATTGATCCCTGGCGGCAATCCAGAAGGAGATTGGGAGTTTCTATAAATAATGCGGTTTAAACGATCGCACAGATTGCAGGAATTACTTTTAAAAGAAATTTCTCTGCTGATTCAAAAAGGTTTAAAAGATCCACGGATTGGTTTTGCTACAATAACTCATATTGACTTAACCGATAACTTGAAATTTGCCAAAGTGTACGTTAGCGTGATTGGAGATGAAAAAGAAGCTAAAGATACTATAGAAGGCTTGAACAGTGCTAAAGGATATATTCGAGGGCTTTTGGGGAAAAATCTCTATTTAAGATATATCCCTAATATGGAATTTAATATAGATGATAGCCCAGAAAAACTTGATAAAATCTCACGACTTCTCGGTAAAATTAATGAAGGAAGGGATACTTAATTTTTATAAACCACTTGAACTGAGTTCTTTCGATGCAGTTTATAAAGTGCGACAAATATTAGGTATAGAAAAGGCAGGGCATTTAGGTACTTTGGACCCTATGGCCGAAGGTATTTTACCAATTGCACTCAATAGTTCTACTCGAATTATTCAATTTTTATCAGGGTGGACTAAAGATTATCTTGTTGAGATGCGGTTAGGTATCGAAACGGACACTCAGGACGCGACGGGAACGGTAATATTCCAAAAGTCTGCTTCGGAAATAAAAGATAAAGATGTTGAAAACGCTGCTCAGGATTTTATTGGAGAGATAGAACAGATTCCTCCAATGTATTCGGCAAAAAAGCAAAATGGGACACCGTTATACAAGTTGGCGAGAAAAGGGATTGTGGTTGATCGAAAACCTAATAAGGTTCACATCCACTCTCTAGAGATTTTCAAAAAAGCAGAAGATCGAATAAAGTTTAGAGTTCGCTGTTCCAGCGGGTCATACATGAGAACGCTTTGCCACGATATAGGAATAAAATTAGGTTGTGGTGGGCATATGACTAAACTCGTTAGAGAAGAAGTAGGAGTTTTTAAATCTAAAAACGCGATTAGTTTACAGAAACTTCAAGAGCTTGGCGACGTAAATAAGATATCCAATCATATTATGTCTTTAAAACAAATCTTGAGCTTTCTACCAGAAATACAAGTTAAACCAGAATTTTTAGATCGCGTTTTGAACGGTAGCCTAATACTTAAGAGTCTTATTGGCTCAGTTCCAGAAAATTTTAGCGAAGGAGCTCAATTTAGAATAATGGACAAGGCGGGATCTCCCGCCGCTATAATAGAATCTATGTTTGATAAAAAAAAGTACGATTTAACAGATTCCCAAGATAGAGTTTTTAAGTTTAAACGAGTATTAACAACAAATTAATTTAACGATTTTTAATGCGAGCCTTCATTGCTCGTAATTTGGAGGAAAAAACAATGGCCTTAACTAAGGATTCAAAATCAGCCATTATTGGAGACAATCGGGCTCACGATACCGATACTGGTTCGGCTGAAGTCCAAATTGCTTTATTGACTCAAAGATTGACAGATTTAAACGTTCATTTTAAAGAACATAATAAAGATCACCATTCTCGTCGAGGACTGCTAAAAATAGTAAGTCAAAGACGTAAATTGCTCGATCATATGAAAAAAGAAGACCTGAGCCGTTACAAAAATATTATTTCACGGTTAGGAATCAGGCGATAAATTTAATTTGGAGAAGATGATGCTACAAAAAGTTGAAACTGACCTGTTTGGAAAAACGTTTTCTTTGGAAGCAGGTTCCTTAGCTAAGCAAGCAGGCGGCTCAGTAGTTGTTCGCCTTGGCGATACTATGGTCCTAGTGACAGCGACCATGGCCAAAACTAAAAGAGAGGGAATTGACTTCTTCCCTTTGACAGTCGATTATCGAGAAAAATCTTACGCCGCTGGTAAAGTTCCAGGTGGTTACTTTAAACGAGAGGCACGTCCCGCAGATAGGGAAACTCTTAATTGTCGCCTGATTGACCGCCCTCTTAGACCTCTATTTCCAGATGGATTTAAGAACGAAACACAAATCGTTTGTCTTGTTATTTCTCACGACCAAGTCAATAACCCAGACGTTATAGCACTTACCGGAGCGTCTGCCGCCTTAATGATTTCGGATTTACCCTTCACCACTCCCATTGCGGGAACAAGAGTAGGAAGAATCAACGGCGAGTTCATTTTAAACCCAAGCAACAAAGAACTTGAAGTCAGCGATTTGAACCTTGTAATGGCTGGCACTCAAGACGCTATTGTAATGGTCGAAGCTGGAGCCAATGAATTGAGCGAAGAAATTATGATGAACGCTCTCGAATTTGGCCATGAACAAATCAAAAAAATGATCGATCTGCAATTGCAGTTGAAAGAAAAAATAAGCAAAGAAAAAATTACTGTTGAAGCCGAGGAATTTGATTCGGAATTAGTAAGTAAAGCCGACGAAAAGTTTCGCGCCCCATTGACAAAAGCTCTGAAAATTATTAGCAAACACGAGCGTCAAGATGTCATAGATAAACTCACAGAAGAAGTTACGGCTGAACTCAACCCAGAAGGTGATTCCGAATTGAAAGGTCAGCTTAAAACCATTTTGCACGATGTAGAAAAGGACGCTGTGCGAAAACAAATTTTAAACGACAAAGTCAGGATCGACGGTCGCGGACTTTCCGATATTCGGCCGATTTCTTGTCAAGTAGGGTATATACCAAGAGCTCATGGCTCCAGTGTCTTTACTCGAGGTGAAACCCAAGCGTTAGTTGTATCGACTTTGGGAACTGGGCAAGACGAGCAAAGAATCGAAACTTTAGAAGGAACAGTTAACAAATCGTTCATGCTTCACTACAACTTCCCAGCTTTCTGCACTGGCGAGGTAAAGTTTATCGGAAGCCCAGGAAGGCGCGAAATTGGTCACGGTATGTTGGCAGAAAGAGCCTTGCTCCCTATCCTTCCAACTAAAGAAACCTTCCCTTACACCATTCGTATTGTGTCAGAAGTTTTAGAATCAAACGGTTCTTCTTCTATGGCTTCAGTTTGTG
>CAWVUN010000050.1:0-8545 GCA_963932495.1 uncultured bacterium | reverse complement strand
TTGGTATTGCAAGTGGGACAAAGGCTTTACAAGAAGGTCATGAAACGGCTTTGAAAGATGCTTTAGGTAAAATTGCTAATTATCTTGGTACTAGGGTTAAGTCATCGTATCAACAAATAGTAAATGAAATTGAGCAACGTTTAGAGGTCCAGATATCAGCTGATAGCGACGCACAAATTAAAGAAGCCAACCTTCTTGAATGGTCCGTTAAAGAGAATAATTCTCTTTTTGATGTTTATGCACTGGTAAAAATTTCAAAAGCTCGGCTAAAGGAAGAGCTTGCTAGGCAAGAAAAGGAAAACACATCTAAGGCGGAGGTTTCTTATGGAATTTATTTAAGAGGCTTGGATGAAATATATTCAAAAGATTACAAGGAAGCCTCAAGTTTGTTTAAACAAGCGGTTGAAATTTTGGAACCCATCCAAAATGTTACCTCGCCAAGTTTAGGGGACTTTAGAAATAGCCGAGAATTGTATGTTCGCATCAAGGAAAAGCTAAGAAATGTTTCTTTAGCTCAAAAAAAGTTGTCTTTTGAGTTAAGTTTTCCAGAGTCAGAAAGTTTGAAAGAAGCATTTATGTCTAGGTTTGCTTCTGCTTTAAGTAGAGAAGGTTTTGTTGTCGACGAAGCTGAACCAACGTTTAAAGTGGGAGGAAAGATTGTTTCTCGCGAAAGTGGTTTTGTTATTGAAAACTTTGTTTACTACGCCGAAGGAAGCTTGACAATAAAAATTGTTAGCAATGGGAGGGTTGCTGGAGTCATCCCTATTACCGCGAAAGCTTTGGGTAAAACAAGGCAGATCTCCGCTATGAACGCTTTTAATTTTGCTGGAAGTAAAGCTGGAGACGATTTAACAAACTTACTCATAAGTTTGGAAAAGAAGTGACTTAGTGTTTAAGTTTATTATTTTGTCGAATGATAAAAAAATATAACCATCCCCCTAAACCTTGCTATATAATGCACTTTCTTCAAAATTAAAATGAATGTAAGTTTAATTTTTAGAAGCTTGAATTTATCTAGATAATCGAGTCATGCAGACGAGTATTTATTTTCCGAACGATAGCTCTCGCTTTGAGTTAAAAGATCGAAAATTAGCTCTCGAAGAATTAAGATCCTTAGCTGAAAATAGTTCTTTCTTAAATATAAAGTTTTTAGATTTAAGTAGGACAAGGTTGGACGATCAAGGTGCTAGTCTTCTAGCAAGTTGTCGTTTTTTATCTAATGTTGAAACGCTTGTTTTGGAGAATAATAATTTGGGTGATGAAGGAATCTTTTTGATTTGTCATTCGCCAAATTTTAAATCTTTAACTTCACTGCTACTTTCGGGAAATGAGATTGGGCCGGCAGGAGGAAAAGCTCTCGCCATATCGCCATTTTTTAAAAATATAGAGTCATTAGACCTAAGTCATAACCGTATCGAATCTTTTGGAGCTAAAGCTTTAGGACAGTCTGCGAATACTGTAAATCTTAAAAGTTTAGATTTGACAGATACTGGAATAGGCGACGATGGTTTGAGTTTGTTTGCTGAGTCTTTTTCGGGGAGACAGCTGAATTCCTTAAGTCTCGGTGGAAATGATTTTACACATCGCGGTATAGAGTCTCTTTGTAAATGTGTAGCTTTAGAAACATTAGAGTTTTTAAATTTAGACGACAATCGTTTGGAAGATCAGGGAATTGAGCTTCTTTCGCAAGTTCCAAAGTTAAATTGCTTAAAAGAGCTAAAGCTGCGCCGGAATGATCTTACTGCAGATAGCGCAATTGCTCTTGCAAACTCGCCGTCCATAATAGGCTTAAAGAAATTGACGTTCGAAAATAATGATTTTAGAGCTGATGGGATTAAAGAGTTGGCTAAAACAGATAATGTTAAAAGCCTGGAATACTTAGATGCTAGCGAAAATCAACTGGGGCCTGAAGGAGTAAAAGCGATTGCGTGTAGCCCCCGATTTAAAAATTTGAAGCAGTTAATATTAAGTAATAATGGAATGCTTGACGAAGGTGCCGAAGCTCTGGGTAATTCCAAGACTCTTAATAAATTAGAAGGATTATATTTAGATTGTAATAACTGGATTCAGGCAGCGGGAGCTAAGGCTCTTTCTCAATCAGGTGCGTTGTTGAATCTTAAAGAACTCACTTTGGCTCTAAATTTAATTGGCGACGAAGGAGCTGAGTATTTAGCAACTTCAAAAAGTCTTGAGAATTTAATTTCTCTTAATGTTGTTGGAAACCGCTTAAGCCCAATTGGCGAAGCCGCACTAGCTTCGTCTGTTGAATTAACTCATTTAAAAAACTTAGAGTACTTTTAGAAATTCTAAAAAAGATAAATTAAGGAAAAAGTGTGGCTGGATTAAGAGAGAATGTTTTAAAAATATTTGAAGACCATTCCGAAGAAGAGAAAAAGTCATCGAGAGTTTGTCAAAATTGTCTTATGATCATGGAGACGAAGTTTTTAGATTAGATTTTCATATATTAACTCACTTAGAGTTTTCTATTGAAGAGTCTGTAGATCACTGGAATAAAATTGTTGAATGGGATAAATCAACGAGGAAATTTTTGAACCGTCAAGTCAATATAAAGGAGTTATAGTCAAATGTGGAGTATGGGAAGATTATCAAGCCGCGTTCCTTTGACGTTCGACTGTTTCCTGATCTATTCCATCAATGCACTTTAAGCCATTGATAACATCGACTAGTCTCCTAAGTCCTCTCAGTTTTCGCCAGCCTTTTTCTGCACTCCATCCAAGTTTGTAAACCATGGTCAGTATGGTTGTTCTACTGACGCAGGCACGGGTCTTTTTAGTTCTCAACCGAATCGTAGAAAAAGTTGATTCAATCGGATTGTTGGTTCTGATATGTGTCCAATGGTTAGCAGGTAAGTCATAAAAGCCTAAGAGTTCCTCTCGATCTTTTTCAAGGCACTAGGCGGCTTTCGGATACTTGAGTTCATAGTTTTAAATGTATTTTAGCATTAAAGAAATTGCTCAAAATTCATCTGAAGTCGCTAGAGTAGCTAATGAAGCTGTTAAGGTTGCGAAAACTACTAACCAAACAGTGAGCAAGTTAGGTCAAAGCAGCGCTGAAATTGGTCAAGTTATCAAGGTCATTAACAGCATTGCGGAACAAACCAATTTACTCGCCTTAAATGCTACAATTGAGGCCGCGAGGTCTGGTGAAGCTGGTAAAGGGTTTACTGTAGTAGCTAACAAAGTTAAAGAATTAGCTAAAGAAACTTCTAAAGTGACTGAGGAAATCAGCAATAAATCCAAGCGATTCAAACGGATACGCAAGGAGCTGTTGAAGCTATTGGATGTATTACGATGGTGATTAATCAGATCAGCGATATTTCTACTACCATTTCTGGAGCCGTTGAAGAACAAACTGCTACGACTTCCGAAATTGGGAGAACGATAGCTGAAGCGGCACAGGGAACCATCGAAATTTCTCAGAATATAACCAGTGTTTCTCAAGCGGTGCAAAATACAACAGGCGACGCTAATGATGCGCTTAACGCTGCAAAGGAAGTTGCCTGTATGGCAGGAACAACATAGTTTGACTAATTATTTTAAGTTTTAAAGGACTCTGGTTTAGAGTTTCTCTAAGACTTTGTTCAAAAAATAAGCCGGGGGGGGATTTTTCTTCCCCGGCTTATTTTTGTCTAATCGTTATAGAAGATAGAAAAAGTAAAGAATTTTTGAAATATAGATTAATGATTTTACCAGTATTTATGATCTAATTATTTGAAACTGCTAGATTTATAAAGTCGATTTCAAATGATATAATGTTTAAATTAATTTATTACGTTTATAGAGCGTTTAATATTTTTTGTTAATCATCATTGACGCTAAATCTATTTCCAGCGTGAATTAGGTTCGGAAAGATAGAGGAATCATGATTAGAAAAAAGCTTGTCTTACACCGATGGTTTTATGTTAGTGGTGCTGTTTTAGTTTTGGCGTTAACTTTTGGTTCAGGTGTTTCTAGTGCTGAATTATCTGATGCTGAAAAGGATGCAATTGGTCGTTCCGTTACGAACTTATTCAAGGCAACTAGAAAGGTCATTTCGCAAAGCCAAAAATTAATCAACGATAAAAATTCAGGCGAAAAAGGGTTGACGGGGGATGCTGTTATTGAAAAAGCTTGGAAGAACTACAAAGAATCGTTCAAGGATGATTTAGGCGATCTGTCGTCTCATCCTCTCAAAGAGAAAGTTTTAAAATCCTTTGAAGCAGCGACGCGAGAAGTGATGACCAACGCCCAACCTTTAATAAACAAGCGTGGATTGGGGTTTAAACGATTTTTGCCCGCTATCTTTGCGCGGCATGTGTCTGATAGCTTCAATCGAATTATGGATGGCAAGGCTCAAATAAAATTAACTGCGCCAAGAAATTATATTCGTAATAGAACCAACCGCCCAGATAATTGGGAAAGCAACGTTATCGAAAATTTTTTTAAAAAAAATAATTATACCAAAGATAAACCTTTTACAGAAGAAAGCTCGCATAAAGGTAAACCTGCATTTAGATTTATCATTCCAGAATATTATTCTATATCCTGCCTTAAATGTCATGGGGAACCTAAGGGAGCTATTGATGTCTCAGGTGGTAAAAAAGAAGGCGGAAAATTGGGTGAATTAGCAGGAGCGGTGAGCTTCGTCCTGTATAATTGAACTGACAAAAGTTCAAAATTTGATTTTTGATTTTCTTCTACTTGGATATTTTTGAAAGCTATTTTAGAAAGAAAATTGGCATCATTTTTTTGCATTGTCTTTTTTTTAATAGGAAATTTAGTTTATAAGGTTGTGTTTTGTCGATAGATCGTGGTTATTTGTTTGCCTTTGAAGGAATTGACGGCACTGGAAAAAGTTCTTGCGTAAAAAATATTGGAAATCATTTAGTTTCTTTGGGATATCCTCTTGTTCTACTTCGCGAACCGACTAATGGCGTTTATGGAAAGAAGATAAGAGAAATTTTGACTCATGGAAGAGAAGGGATATCTCCTGAAGAAGAGTTGGCGTTGTTTATTAATGATCGCAGACAGAATGTCCTTCAGAATATTTCTCCAGCTTTAAAAGAAAAAAAGGTCGTTTTAATCGACCGCTACTATTATTCGACTGCAGCTTACCAAGGAGCCCTTGGGTTAGATCCTGGAAAGATCTGCCAAGAAAACGAAACGTTTGCTCCTAGGCCGGATAGAGTTTTTATCTTTAAGGCTCCAATAAAATTATGTTTGGAAAGGATTGGAAAAAACCGCTCTGGAGGGCCAGATGAGTTTGAGAAGAGCAATTATTTAACAAAGGTTCAAAAGGTTTTTGATAAATTTTCAGGTGAACATTTTAGGCGTATAGATAGCTCTCTTCCATTTGAGCAAGTAATTTCGAGCTTGCTAGCTGAGCTAAATGAGTTTTTCCCCGAATTAGAAGGAAATTAAAGTTATCGTATGAAAAAGATTGTGATCGCCATCACTGGCGCCAGCGGCGTTTGTTACGCAAAGCGGTTATTTGATTGTTTAGTGGGGAAATCAGAACTCCATATTTTAATTTCCGAAAGAGGTCAAGAACTCCTAAACTTAGAACTGGGATTAAAAAGAGATTATTTTGAACGAGAAGGAGTGACTGTTTATAGAAATAGTCAAATGAACGTTTCTATAGCCAGTGGCTCTTTTCCTGGAGATAAGATGGTTATTGTTCCCGCTAGTATGGGGACAGTAGGGAGAATCGCCTGTGGCGTTTCTTCGACAGTGATCGAGCGAACAGCGGATGTTTTTTTAAAGGAAAGATCAACGCTTATCATTGTGCCGAGAGAAACTCCTTTTAATTCTATCCATTTAAAGAATTTATTGGCTCTAGATCAAGCCGGTGCTGTTATTTTACCTGCCTCGCCAGCCTTCTATCATAACCCCAAAACATTAGACGATTTGGTTGATTTTATAGTTGCAAGAATTCTAAAGCAATTAGGAGTTGAGCAAAAATTAATTCCCCCTTACTCGCCTTAATTCAGGATTTAGAGTTATGATCTATCTGGATAATGCGGCGACGACTAAGGTTGATCCGCTAGTAGCTGCCGTTATAGCAGAGTCTATGCAAAATGACTTTGCAAACTCTGGAGCTGTGTATAGTTTAGGTTTGGAAACAAAACGGAAGCTGAAAAATGCTGAAGAAGAGATTGCGCGTTTATTGTTTCTACCTCCTCATTACCGGGTAATTTTTACTGGTAGTGGGAGCGAAGCTAACAATCTTTTCATAAAAGGATATGGAGGAATAAAAAGAAAAATCGGTTGCTTAGGTCTAGAACACCCAAGTGTTTTAGAAACAGTTAATTTTCTAAAAGACGAAGGCGGCGAATTAGAGCTATTATCCAATTGGAGGAATGGTGGGAAATTAGACCCCGCTTGCTTTAGTGAAATATCGGAATCAAATATTAAATTAGTTTGCCTTTCCCATGTAAATAACGAGTTAGGTAGCATTAACAATCCATTGAAAGTTTTTCAAAGTGCAAAAAAAGATTCTCCGCGTACTAAATTTTTTTTTGATGGAGTTCAAGCCCTTGGGAAAATTCCATTAAATAAGGATATTTGGAATTGTGTGTCAGGGTATTCGATATCGGCTCATAAAATTAACGGGCCAAAAGGAATAGGAGCCTTGATTTATGATTCGCGGCTTTCTTTGACTCCATCGATACATGGCGGCAAGCAACAATTAGGTGTTCGTTCGGGAACCATACCGGTTCCTTTAGTTTTAGGGTTAACTGAAGCCCTGAAAATCTCTTTACGTGATATTTCTTCTAACGCGGAATTATACAAAAAATTGAGCCAACGATTGCTTTCAGGATTAGTCGAATTATCTGAAAAAAGCCCGGATTTAAATATTCGTTTTAATTCTGAGGTAGAAGTTAGAGATGACTGGTGTCCTTCGATCGTGAATTTTAGTTTCCCCCCCGTTGAAGGAGAGGTTGTTCTTCACCATTTGGAGGAGTCGCAGATTTTTGTTGGGCTAGGAAGCGCTTGTTCCGCGAGTTCAAAAGATCCTTCCAAAATTTTATTAGGATTGGGTGTGTCTAAAGAGGAAGCTCGTTGTAGTCTCCGTATTTCATTTGGTTCTGAAAATCGATTGGAAGATATCGATTTTTTTATTAAAGAATTTGACCGTATTTATAAAAACTTGTATCCATCCTTTCAAGATAAAAGAGGCGATTGATGGCAAAGAAAATTGTGATAGTTCGCTATGACGAGATTGGGTTAAAGGGAAAGAATCGCAAGTTTTTTATCGATGCTTTAGCAAGAAATATTCGAAATAAATTAAAGGATTTAAATAACATAAAAGTGTTTACTCCTCATGGTCGGATAATTATTCAGATGAGCTCTGAAAATCAAGATCATTGCGATACGCAGTTGAGAGCCATCCCAGGATTGGTGTCTTTCAGTTTTGGCGTAGAAATGGAAAGAGACTTCGACCTCATTGCGAAATTAGGAATTAATTGGATAGAGCCAATACTATCTGGTCGCGATAGCTTGAACTTTTGTATTCGAACACGACGCTCTGATAAATCATTTTTTAAAACGTCAACAGAGTGCGATTTTGAAATTGGCTCCAGGATTATGCATGATTTGCATCCGAAAGGGTTGGTTGTAGATATTAAAAATGCTGAATATATGCTTGAGGTTGAAATAGGCCGTAATGCAGCATGGGTTTATAGCGGAAAAATAAAAGGACAGGGTGGATTGCCAGTGGGAACGGCTGGAGAGGTTTTGAGTTTACTTTCTGGTGGAATCGATAGTCCTGTTGCTTCGCATATGTTGATTCGCAGAGGGTGCCGCGTCAGTTTTATATTTTTTGAAAACCGCGCTTTTTTGGGAAAAGGTGGATTTGAGAAAGTTCTTCGTTTAGCAAAATTGTTGAATCGCTTTCAAGATAATAGTAGGTTATGTGTGGTTCCTTTTGGCGATATCCAAATGGCCATTCGGGATAACTGTAGAGCTGAAAATCGTGTTGTTCTTTATAGAAGGATGATGTATCGAATTGCCGAATATTTGTCAAAGAAGCTTGGTTACAAAGCTCTAATAACAGGAGAATCTTTAGGACAAGTTGCTTCTCAAACTTTGGAAAATCTGGCGGCAGTTTCAGACGTTGTTAAATCGAGTGTTTTTAGACCGCTTATTGGAATGGATAAAATCGATATTATTGGAAGGGCTCAAGAAATTGGAACTTATGAAATAAGCATAGAGCCTCATCTAGATTGTTGTTCCATATTTATGCCGCCCAACCCAGCGACGAAAGTAAAGATTCCAATATTAGAAGACGATGAAACTCGCTTTGACTATCAGGGATTGATGAAAGAAGCGATGGAAAACTTGGAGTGGATAGAATTGGAAAAATTATAAAACTGGGGTTAGCTTATTAACCATTTGAGAAGGATCGATTTTCCTGTTTAAATTTTCTATAGTTTCTTCAAGTACAGGATGGATGAGTTTTGGCGCGATTTCGGATAGAGGTTCCAAAACGAACTTTCGTTTGTGCAGCTCAGGATGAGGTACATTTAAATAAGATTCTTGAATAA
>CAWVUN010000049.1:0-8551 GCA_963932495.1 uncultured bacterium | reverse complement strand
GATTTACCTATCATTTTATACAACGTGCCTAGCAGAACCTCTGTGAACATGCTTCCAGATACTGTAAGACGATTATCTGAAAATAAAAGCTTTGTGGGAATTAAAGAAGCCTCCGGTTCATTGCAACAGATGAGCGATATTATCGCCAAATGTAATGATAAGTTTTCTCTGATTTCCGGAGATGACCCTTTACTATTGCCTATTCTATCTGTTGGAGGAAAAGGAATTATTTCCGTGACAGCAAATGTCGCTCCAGATAAAGTTTCTAAGCTCTGCGCACATGCCGCTAAAAACGAAATGTACGAAGCCAGAAAACTCCATTTTGAATTAATGGAATTAAATAACGCAATGTTTGTTGAAACAAATCCAATTCCAGTAAAAACTGCGCTTGGACTAATGGGGAAAATTGATCCCGAATTAAGACCTCCATTGTCTCCAATATCGGAAGAGAATTTAGAATCGCTAAAAACAGTTTTAAGAAAATATTCCTTAATCAGCTAAAAGAGTTGTTTTTAACCAATCTGCATTCCGCTTTCCTTCCCTAATATCTAAACGCATCAATTAATTTTATAGAGGTGAAATTTCTATAGTTTAAGGAGAACCAAGTGATCAAAACTTTAGTCATTGGAGTGGCTGGTCGAATGGGAAAAACGATTGTTTCCTGTTTAGAAGACACTGACGGTGTTGAACTTTCTGGAGGTACAGAAGCTTCTGGAAGCACTAATTTAGGAAAAGATATAGGCGATTTAGCAGGAATAGGTAGAAAAGACATTAACGTCAATTCGGATTTGGATAAACTGATTGCTTCATGCGATGCGATAATCGATTTCACCACTCCTGATTCCACCATGAAGACTCTGGAGTTTGCAACAAAACATAATAAAGCTCTCGTCATAGGAACAACTGGGCTTAATACCGAGCAAAAAAATGCTATTAAGGAAAAATGCTCCATAATTCGATGTGTATTTGCACCCAATATGAGCATTGGCGTCAACGTTCTATTTAAGACAGTTAAAGACCTTGCTAAAACAATGGGAGACGCTTATGACGTCGAGATTGTGGAAGCTCACCACAAATTCAAAAAGGACGCTCCAAGCGGTACCGCAGTTAGGCTTTCTGAAATCGCCGCCGAAGCTCTTGGTCGCAATCTTGAAACGAATGCCGTCTATGGTCGACAAGGTATGAGCGATGGCCGAGGTCCTAAAGAAATCGGTATCCATACCGTTCGCGCTGGCGACATTGTCGGAGAACATAGAGTTATGTTTGGCGGTATGGGCGAAACACTTGAGATATCTCATCGCGCACAAAGTCGAGATACCTTTGCAAGAGGATCGATCGCCGCGGCAAAATGGGTCGTCGACCAACCTCCCGGTCTATACGACATGCAAGACGTTCTTGGTTTAACTAACTAATTTAGTTTATAATTATAAATAATTTTATCCAAATTTAACCTAGGCAAATTTCCATGGATAATCCCATTGAAAAATCCATTGCCAGTCGTAGAAATTTTCTTCGAGTTTTTCCTGCCGCACTAGCGGGATTTTTTGGGTATTTATACAAAAGTGCTGCGTGGGCGATTCCAGATTTCCGGAACAATAAAAACATCCCAAAAAATTATATTCAAAATCGCGATGTTCCCGGGTTCCATATTCGAAGCGCGAATCCTTTCCTTGGCGTCGAGACCAAAGACTGGGAATTAGCAATTGGCGGTTTAGTAAAAAAATCCCTCGCTTTATCATATGAAGACCTGTTTGACATCAAATCCACCAAACAGATTTCCCGACTAAAATGCGTGGAGTGTTGGTCCGCTAAAGCGGAATGGGAAGGATTTCCTTTTCAGGAAATTATCAAACGAGTTCAACCACTACCAGAAGCAAAGTATGTCTATTTCAAATCTGCAGATTCGTATTATGAAAGTTATCCTATTGAAGAATTACTGCGCCCTAGAGTTTTAATGGTCTTTAAAATGAACGGGCGTGCCCTTAGCAAGGAACATGGCTTTCCTCTACGACTGATTGCTCCTTTTAAATACGGTTATAAAAACATTAAGTACATTACTGGAATCGATTTTCGAAAAGAACGTAGCCGCAATTATTGGGCAGACAATGGTCCATATTCTATTGACGGAACCATTCAACCTGGAATCGATCATCCGCTAGATTTCAAGAAAAAGCCTCTCCCCATAAATGGTGGTGAAGTATTCCATTTCTTTGATAAGCCTCCGTCATGAAGGGGATTAGGATAATTTCCGGCTTTTTATCCCTCTCCCATATTAAAATTTTCCCGGCTTCAATCGCCTTTAGCAATCGCGTAACTGTTTTTACTATTCTAATGATCCTTCTATTTTGTGCATGCTCTAAAGATTCAGTCGAACAAATTCAGGTTGTAGTCCCTTCTGGAGTCGTCGTACCAGAAAATATGGTCTATATACCTGAAGGCGAGTTCATTATGGGGTCGAAAGAGGAAGAACGGACGGCAAAAGGGAAAAAAACAATCTTACCAGCATATTTAATCGACAAATACGAAACATCGAGAAGTCAATATGCAGAGTTCAGTCCTAATTACCATTATTCAGAAAATAAAGGAAGTTTTCCTGCAACCCTTCTCAATTTTTTTGATGCTGAATCTTACTGCAAATTTAGAAATAAACGATTGCCTACAGAATCGGAATGGGAAAAAGCCGCGAGAGGAACTGATGGACGTAAATGGCCTTGGCTTGTTTTTTATAAACATACCAACGACGGGTTTTCTGGTTTTATACCTGAGCCTATAGCTAAAAGAAAAAATTGGATCGGGCCTTATGGACTTTATGGAACCGGACATAATGTTTGGGAATGGACTTCTGATTGGTACGATTATCCTCAGATGCCTAAAAAGAACCGTAATAAATACAAAGTAATTCGGGGAGGCCTATTACAAACACATACTATGATTCGGTTTTCTCCAACATGGTTTAGGAATTTTCAGGATCCTAATAATCGATTCAACTTCTTAGGAGTGCGATGCGCTCGAGATATTAAATAAAAAGCTTAATCAACATCCAAATAATTTTCTCAGGCTTATTAAACATCTCTGTTTAATTTTAAACGCTTTTATGATTCAATACTCAGATCTCTAAATCCCCAAAAAACTTTTAAGGAAAAATAATACTAAACCTAGGCCTAATTTCCTTAAAGAGCAATAACCAAAAATTTTACTCGATAGTTATGATGAAAATTAAAAATACCTTTATTGCTAAATTAACTGAATAAAAAGTTTCTATGGAAAAAGGTCGCATTTTAATTGCATAAGACGATATTTTTAGCTTTGGAGTTTTCAAAAACTATTTAATCCAATGCGGCTACCAAGCTACAAGCGTAAAGAATGGTCGCGAAGCTTTAAATATTTTAGAAACGAGACTTTTGATGTTGTCGTGCTTAATCTGGAATTGCCAGCCATTAATGGAATGGACTTAGCTAATTGTATTCGAACGGAGATCTTTCCTCACCCCATTCTAATATTGACAATGGGTCAAAAGCCTAGTTATCTATAAACAAATTCCTAACGAGGCTCTTTAGGCTTTAAATCTATCTAACAAATGGGGCATTGCACTAGCTTAAGCAGAAAAAGAAGTGCTCGGATTTGACCATACTTTGGTAGGTAAGTTATTAATCGAGCAATGGAAATTGCCTGAATCCTGGTCCGATATTGCTCAATTTCATCATAACCCTACCGATTCGATTGAATATACAGAATACGGCCATGGTTCACCTAACGGATCATATTTCCCACAATAGTAGTCTGAGCAATGCAGGACATTCTGGAACCAAGTCCTTGAATCCTAGCGTTTGGGAAACTTTAAATATTGATCCCTCAATAAAAGGATTGGTCTTTAGAGAAATGTTAAATATGTTCGGAGAAACTGTTGATATGTTTGTCAACTGATTGTAGCGTTCTACTAATAAAAAATTAATTTTCGTTATTTTAGAGATAAGAAAATGTCCGTATCTAAAAAAATTCAAAACTTTATGGAAAGTTCTTCCTGGATTAGAAAAATGTTTGAGGAAGGAATCAAATTAAAAAAAGAATTCGGAGAAGAGAATGTCTTCGATCTGTCCTTAGGCAACCCCGTCATGGAACCTCCTCAGGAACTGATCGATAAACTTAAAGCCAATATTGAAGATAAAAAACTAGGAACTCATCGGTATATGCCAAACTCAGGTTTCCCCGAAACTCGACGCGCTATTGCGGATTCCCTAAAAACCGAATGCGGTGTCCCATTCGGAGAAAATCATATTGTCATGGTTTGCGGAGCAGCTGGAGGATTAAATATAACGCTTAAGACTCTCCTAGACCCAGAAGACGAAGTAATCATTTTCGCTCCTTTTTTCGTTGAATATATTTTTTATGCAGATAACCATGGTGGGAAGACGGTAACCGTTCCTACTTTAAAAGACTTTACCCCCGATTTAGAATCCTTTGCACAAGCCATAAATAATAAAACAAAAGCAGTAATCGTCAATTCCCCAAATAATCCTACCGGAATCGTTTATCCGCGACAGATATTTGAAAAGATGGCCAAAATTCTGCGTGAAAAATCCCAAGAGATTAGACATCCCATCTATTTGATTTCAGACGATCCTTATAAAAAAATTATTTTCGACGGAGCCGAAGCTCCTAACATTTGTGAGTTCTACGAAAACAGCATCTATATTACTTCTCATTCTAAAGATTTGGCTGTACCTGGAGAAAGAATAGGCTTTGTCGCTCTTCACCCAGAATGCGAAAATGCCCCCCAGGTAATGGAAGCCTTAGTATTTTGTAATCGGGTATTAGGGTTTGTTAACGCCCCCGCATTAATGCAAAGAACTATAATGGACCTACAATCTATCCGAATTGACGTTGAGCAATACAAAAGCAAAAGAGATTTTCTATACAAGGAATTGACTGCCATAGGCTATAAAATTGTTAAACCTCAAGGAGCATTTTACATGTTTCCTGAGTCCCCACTTAAAGACGATACTGAGTTTTGCAAACTTTTAGCTTCTAAAAAAGTTCTCACTGTTCCAGGAAAAGGGTTTGGGCAACCTGGTTATTTTCGGCTTTCTTACTGTTTCCCAGATTCTGTGCTAGAAGGTTCAATCTCCGGGTTTAAATCCGCATTTAAAGAATCTGCGATTCATTAGCTCACTAAACGTTAATATAAAATCGCGTCTTATCAACTAATTGAAAGATTGCCACTTTTTGCTTCGAATCTTAAGGAAAACTTAATTTCTACATAAATTTCTAAATACTAATTCAATAAATTTTTTTGGACGCTTGAATCCATTTTGATAGAATAAGCGTCTAAACATAAAAATTGATAGAAACAAACCATTGGAAGAGAAAGCAATATGAGTTTATCTCAAGATCAAATCAGCCGCTATAGCAGGCATTTACTTTTGCCCGAAGTGGGTGTAGAAGGACAACAAAAAATTTGTGAATCAAAAATCCTTTGTATTGGAACTGGAGGATTAGGTTCACCGGTTGCTCTTTATTTAGCCGCAGCAGGAGTCGGAAAGTTAGGTTTAATCGACTTTGACGTTGTAGATATGAGTAACCTGCAAAGACAAATTGCACATAGTGAATCTAGCGTTGGAAAACTTAAAGTTGATTCTGCGAAAAGCAAAATTGCAGACCTGAACTCCGATGTTGAAGTTGTTACATATAATGAGCGACTTAGCTCAAAAAATGCTTTAGAGATTTTTAAAGATTACGATGTAATTGTTGACGGTACGGATAATTTTCCGACACGTTATTTAGCTAACGACGCATGTGTTTTACTCAAAAAACCATACGTATATGGATGTATTCTTAAATTCGATGGTCAAGTTTCCGTTTTCGATTCGAGAACTGGCCCATGTTATCGCTGTCTTTACCCAGAGCCGCCTCCTCCAGGCCTTGTTCCTAGTTGTGCCGAAGGTGGTGTTTTAGGAGTTTTATGTGGAGTTGTAGGCACTCTTCAGGCAACTGAAGCCATAAAAATTGTTCTAGGCAAAGGCGACACCTTAAACGGTAGACTTATGCTCTACGACGCATTGGGCATGAAGTTTCGCGAAATGAAACTACGCAAAGACAAAAATTGCACTATTTGCTCAGATACCCCAACTATTACCGAGTTGATTGACTATGAGCAATTTTGCGGAATTTTGCCTTCAGGAGAGAAAAATGTTTCAGACGATATGGAAATCGAACCAACTGCAGTAAAAACCATGATGGATGATAAAAAACCCTTCAAATTAGTCGATGTTCGCGAACCAAGCGAATATGATATCTGCAAAATCGAAGGTTCCATTCTCATTCCTCTAGGCGACGTAAAGGCTAAGGACCGCTCCTTGCTTAATGGCATGGACCCCTCTGACGAAATTGTCACTCATTGTCACCATGGAGTGAGGAGTTTGACTGCAGCTGAAATCCTAAAAGAAATGGGATTTACTAATGTAAAAAGTATGAGCGGTGGGATAGACGAATGGTCTGTTCAAATAGATAAAGCTGTCTCTAGGTACTAGTAAAGAGTATAGAAAACTCCCCTTTCGGGGGTTTTCTATACTTAAGTATTATGTAAATCGCCTTGACTGTAAAGACGCCAAGGTCTATTTTTATTTATGTAATATATATTCTTATTAAATTGATTCGATTGAGGTATCCCAGTGATAGATCCTTCCGGACCAGATCGCGACTTTGAAAAACTTTCTAAGGCAATTACAGAAGCAGTGGTCAGTTCTCCAAAGGTAAAAAAAATCGTGGAAGAAATCTTAAAAAAAGATAAGATCTGCGCCAAAAGCTTTATGGTATTGGTACTTAAGATTCAAGCTCTCGCAGATGTTCTAGAGGAAGACGAAGATGGAATCGATCTCGAAAGTGAAGTCGATATAGAAACAAGCGATTCAGATTCGCAAGAAAATCAAAATTCTGAAAAAAAAATGCCGAAAGATCCTGCTCAACAAATTGATGGTAAAGTTTTAAACGAAAAGGAAACTGCTTTTGAAAACTTTGCTAACGAAAAGTTTGATACAGAAGCCTGGCTTAAAAAATTAGGCCTTACCTTTTAAAATATTTTTACTTACTCTATTTCCTCATAATTTTTAGCCTGCTGAAATAAAAGTTATGGCAACGGTTCATATACTCCCGTTTGTCGAACCTTCCAATATTGATTGCTCAAATCCAATCGAACTGGTTATTGAAGAATTGAACTATTTCGAAAATTCGAAATTCCCAATCAATTTAAAATGCTTATGCAAACTCCCTTAAAATGCTTCTACTACACATCAGCTTGTTTTTTTCTTTCTATACTTATTCCTATGACATCATTCAGCGAGACTCCAATACTTATGGCGTTTGGAGATAGCTTAACAGCTGGCTTTGGTGTCGGTTCCGAAGAAAGCTATCCCGCTAAGCTTCAAGATATTCTCAAAAAAAATGGATACCCACACAAAGTAATTAATGCTGGTGTTAGCGGCGAAACGACTGCTGGCGGGCTTAGACGAATCACTTGGTTGATGCAACAAAAACCTCAAATTATTATTTTAGAGTTGGGGGCTAACGATGGTTTACGCGGGTTGCCAATTTCCGCAATGGAATCAAATTTAAGCGATATCATTACGTTATGCAAAAAACAAAATGCAAAAGTTCTGTTGGTTGGCATGAAAGTCCCCCCTAATTACGGAAAAGAGTATTCCAAGGAGTTTGAAAAAACTTTCCAAAAATTAGCGAAAAAATTTAAAACTCCTTTAATACCCTTTTTATTAGAAGGAATCGCCGCAAAAAGGAAATATAACCAGGGAGATGGGATTCATCCTACATCTGAAGGCTATAAAATTGTAGTTAAAACTGTATGGAATTATCTCGAACCGATGCTGAAAAAAAATTCCAAATAAAAAATATTTCTGCAAACTCTAACCTTCATTTTGGAAAATTTAAAAGTTTAAGATTCATTTTTAGTGAAATCTATAAACTTAGTAAAACTCTTCAAACACTTTCCAGACGCGAGAACGTCTTTAGCCGCAGTGTAGCCATCTTCCCAATCGCTAAATAGTCCAAATAATTTCCCTATAGATCCCGCTTGCCAAGCGATCATGCGAGCCGCAGGACCGCTTCCGTTTTCCAATGCAGATAATCCCAAAGTAGTTACCGTCTTTAAATCAGAAGTACGACCTTTCAACTCTAAAAAACTATCTTGTATTTCTTTCCCCAGTTTTGTGGGCAAACTAGATGCAGCTTCCAGTTTAATTTCTTCTAATTCTTTACCATCAGTTGCGAGAAAAACTTTTGCGACCTTATGAACACCATATAAAGAAGTGCCTTCCATTCCATTGCCAATAACAACTTTTTGAAATGGGCTTTCTTTAGCAGCTGCTGCCATAGGTAATTCATAACCACGATGAAAATACGTCGTCGCTAAATAGTTATTTCCAGATTCAGTCTCCAAAGGACACAACATTTTTTCAAATGTAGCTAAAGTTGATCGTTTCACCATCTCTGAACGCAGTTCTCTTAAACTTTCTAATTTAGGATGAGTCTGACTTAAATCAAA
>CAWVUN010000048.1:0-8698 GCA_963932495.1 uncultured bacterium | reverse complement strand
GCGTATTTTGTTATGGGTGCGATCGAGAAATCTCTTCGCAAACGGTCCAACAAATTGTGGACCAAGTGCAAAACCTGCCTGAAGGTAAAAAAGCTCTAATTCTCTCCCCTCTCACAAAAGACAGAAAAGGAGAATTCAAAAAAGAACTGGCGCAAATCAGAAAGAAAGGATTTGTGAGAGCTCGAATAAACGGCGAAATTAGGTCTTTAGACGACGAAATTATTTTAAATAAAAAATACAAACATACAATAGAAGTTGTCATCGACCGGTTAGTGATTAAAACCGGATTGTCGAAAAGGATCGCGGAGTCTGTAGAAAAAGGACTGGAGCTTGCGGATGGCTCATTAATTGTTTCTATCTTGGGTGAAAAAGAGGATGCACATGAAGATTTGCCTTTCAGTGAAAAATTCGCCTGCAATTATTGCAACATTAGCTACCCCGTATTAGAGCCCAGGTTATTTTCGTTTAACAACCCAAGCGGAGCATGCCCCAAGTGCGATGGTCTTGGTTCCAAACCAGAAATCGATCCAGACTTGGTAGTACCAGACCCAAGTTTATCTATCCGTGACGGGGCTATTAAACCCTGGGCCAAGCGAGATTCGATTTACTTTATACAAAAGCTAGAATCCGTCTCAGAACATTACGAATTCCAATTCAACACTCCATTTGCCAAGTTACCTAAAAAAGTTCAGAAAATTTTATTGCATGGTTCTGGCGAAGAAAACATCAAATATCATTACGAAAAAGAAAACCGTAGGCATTTTTATAAAAGTCCTTTCGAGGGAATCATCCCCGAATTGGAAAGACGTTTTAGCGAAACCGATTCCATGACAATGCGAGAAGAGATCGGAAAATACATGCGCTCTCTTCCTTGCCCATCATGTAAAGGAGCCCGGCTGACAAAAGCGGGATTATCGGTTCGGATTGGTAAAAAAAACATCGTGGAATTGACGAGTCTTTCAATCAAAAAGCTCAAAATATTCTTCAACGATTTGATACTAGAGAAACAAGAAAAATTTATCGCCCGCAGAATTATTAAAGAAATTGTCGAGCGAACCGGCTTCCTAAATGACGTCGGACTGGATTATCTAACACTGAATCGATCTTCGGCAACATTATCCGGAGGAGAAGGACAACGAATCCGTTTAGCTACTCAAATAGGCTCTTGCTTAACCGGAATTCTTTATGTCTTAGACGAACCTAGTATCGGACTTCACCAAAGAGATAACGACCGTCTTCTCAACACACTGACTAAACTGAGAGATTTAGGCAACACCGTTATTGTCGTGGAACACGACGAACAAACTATCCGTGCTTCAAACCATGTCGTCGACTTAGGCCCTGGCGCCGGAGTCCACGGAGGGAACATTGTTTTTTCCGGAAATCCCGAAGATCTAGTGAAAGAACCAAAGTCTTTAACGGGTAATTATCTGTCTGGAGTAAAACGAATTGAAGTCCCTGCCAAAAGAAGAGAAGGAACTGGACAATCTATCGAAATTATTAATGCGCAACAAAATAACTTAAGAAACGTAAACGCTAGTTTTCCTCTAGGGAAACTGACTTGCGTCACTGGAGTATCCGGCTCCGGAAAAAGCACTCTCGTTATAGAAATTTTATTTAAGGCTCTCGCTCAGCATTTTTGGAGATCCACGGACAAACCGGGTAAATTTGAAAAAATTAAAGGGATTCAGTGGATCGATAAGGTTATAGATATAGATCAATCCCCTATAGGCAGAACGCCAAGGTCAAATCCCGCAACCTATACAGGAGTATTCACTTACATAAGAGAATTGTTTGCCGAGCTTCCCGATTCTAAGCTTAGAGGTTACAAGCCAGGCAGATTCAGCTTTAACGTAAAAGGGGGGCGGTGCGAAGACTGCCAGGGCGATGGAATCATAAAAGTAGAAATGCATTTCCTACCGGATATATTTGTGACATGCGAGGTTTGCCAAGGAAAACGTTTTAATCGAGAGACTCAAGATATTACTTATAAAGGTAAAAATATTTCTGAAATTTTGGAAATGACCGTAGAGCAAGCGGTTCAATTTTTCGAAAATATTCCTTCAATTAAAACTAAGCTTGCGACTGTTTCTCAGGTGGGATTGGACTACGTCAAACTGGGACAACCTGCCACGACGTTATCGGGCGGCGAAGCCCAACGAGTCAAATTATCTAAAGAATTGAGCAAACGTAGCACTGGCAGAACTTTATACATTCTAGACGAGCCCACCACAGGACTTCATTTTGCCGACGTTAAGCAACTACTGAAAGTATTGAATCAACTTGTCGATGCGGGAAATACGGTAATCGTCATCGAGCATAATTTAGACGTCATAAAAACGGCGGATCATATTGTCGATTTGGGACCTGAAGGCGGAGATGGCGGCGGCGAGGTCATTGCCGAAGGAACTCCGGAAGAAATTGTAAAAGTCAAAAATTCTTGTACCGGCAAATACTTAAAAGACGTCCTTAAGCCTCGAAAATAAAGACTTTAATATAAGATAGTCGCCATAGTTTTTATACTGTAATCGTCGACATCCCATTCACGGTAGCTTAAGTAGACGCCTATCAATGTAGGTAGTTAGTAATAAAGCGATACCGATGCCGGGCATGGCTTCGATTACACCACCTCACGAAATTCCCCCATAGAATCGACAAATTTAGTCACCAAGGGAAGCCCTTCACAAATCGTTCCGACTAAGACTATAAATAAATAGGCCAAACGAATACCTGTCTTTAAGTTTGGGTCTGCTTTTTTTGTCGTTATGAAATAACGCTTGAACGTTACGATTGCAAGCACAGATAAGCCAACAAGGACACCCTCTGTACCTCGATCGGTAGGAGAAGTTAGTAATGAGAAGCTAACACAACGCCTATCGCTGCGGCTAAGATTCCAGGGTATCAAAATTAATTCGGTCGTCCACTTAACCTCCCATGGCACATAACATTCTACAAGATTCCGCTAACTGATAAAAAGACACTAACCGCATCTAGAATGATCTAACTATTACTTTTAGTCCATAAATAAAAAAAGTTTACGAAAAGTTTAGTTAACTCTTTTTATTTGCCGTTTTTCTAATAATGATAATATTGTTAAGCTACAAAGTTATGGCAGGGTGTTCCATCTGTTAATCAACACCATGTTTCGTTAAAAACTTTAGAGGTAAAATTATTAGGCCGGCGATTATTAGATACACTTGGCTATTGTTTGCTTTGGGCAAAAAAGAGGCCAAGTGTTCATTGGAGACAAAAGATTTGACCTGGTCGTAAGGCTAGCGGAAAACTCCAGAACAAACTTGGATCTTTTAAAAAGATTACCTATACCCCCTTTCGGTAAAACATACGCAAATACACGATCCTAAATCTATTCGGAAAAAAAATCAAAACGAACACACCTACATCACTTTAGGCGCAGTGGCAAAATTCAAATTAACTAAAAGACCAAATCAAATTAACAGAGAAAATGGAAAACGTCATGTAGCCGTCACAGCAAACGTCAGAGGCCGAGATCTTCACTCGTTTGTTGATGAAGCTCAAAAAACGATCCACGATAAAATCACTCTCCCAAACGGCTATTGGATATCATGGGGAGGACAATTTGAAAATTTGATTTCAGCCTCAAAAAGGCTTTGGATTGTCGCTCCAATCTCATTAATATTTATCTTCATTTTGCTTTATGCGGCTTTTGGTTCGATTAAGAACTCAGCTCTCGTATTTACAGGAATCCCATTAGCCCTCACGGGAGGAGTCATTTTTTTGTGGTTCAGAGGAATCCCATTATCGATTTCCGCCGCTGTCGGATTTATCGCCTTATTTGGCGTTGCGGTGTTGAATGGTTTGGTGTTGGTCTCATTTTTTACGTCTTTACGGGAATAGGGTATTCCTCTAGATGAAGCGATTCGCCAGGGTTCTGAAACGCGCCTAAGACCCATTTTAATGACTGCCCTAGTAGCTTTCTCTTGGTTTTCGCCCTATGCCATTTTCAACGGGAATGGGGGGCTGAAGTCCAAAGACCTTTAGCTACCGTGGTTATTGGCGGTATCATTTCCTCAACCACGCTTTCACTCTTTGCCCTTCCCGTTCTTTACCGAATGGCGCATTTCAAAAAACCAGAAAATTCCTAGTGCTGCATTTCAAATTTAGAGTTTGACCGCTGCATAAAAACGCTTTATTATGGTTAAAACGGAGGTAAGCTATGTTAAGCATGAAAGAAATTTTAGATTATGAAAAAGACGCTCTAAAAGTCGTTAAGAGTCGTTATTTGTTGTGTATTTTAGTTTCACAACGAATTCATCAAATTGAAAAAGGGGCTCAGCCCTGTATTGAAGTTGATGCTAACGAATTTAACAGCCCTAAAGCCTATTATTCCCTCGCCTTGAAAGAAATCATCGAAGGGAATATGGACTTGGAACAAATCGACGATTAGTATAAAATGTCAGAATTCCGCCGGTTTCAAAAAATGTGGGCCAGCACCATCAACAAACTCTTCTCGTTAAGTCGAACCTCGCCTTTCCCTTCCCTTAAGGGGCCCATTCGATCATTTTTTGTCCTCATTTAAAACCCACTCTGAGGAATAAGATGGCTTCAATTATAATTTCTGAAAACTATGTTTTCCTCAGGGAATAAAGATTTTATTCTTAATAAAACCCTATCTTTAGTAATTACAAGCCTTATTTTATATTCTGTAAGTTGGTTAGATTTAGTTCAAGGACAATGGGTCCTTTTAATTCTCTTGATCCTAGTCCTGGGTCAAGGGCATTTTATTTCCACATAAATATACCATTTCAAATCGCTTCCCAAAAAGCTCACCCGGAAGAGAGACTATACGATCTACTTTAGTTTTTTGATAAACATCGCATTAATTTTTGGATGATTAAGTTGGAATTATCGCTTAGACGCTTTCATTATGGGCTTCGTAGGCGTCTACTTTATGTTTCATCATATTTTAAACGAGAGAACTTTAGCGGCTTTTTATTCAAATTCTCCAAACAAAAATTATCTAGAAACTTTTTTTATTTTTATTCTGGTCGCTTTAGTTTTTTTACCAACGCTCAATAATCATAGCTTTTCTAATATTCTCTCCAAAGACATTATCTCGTTAGAAACCGCTTTCCAGATTTCTATCCTTTCAAACTTCCAAATTATTTCTCCCCAAATTGAAATGGCCTACCGCATTTTTGTAATCGTATATTTTTTTTTACTGTTGTAACAACTTTAAGGAGGGAAAAAATAAAATAATCTTACTGGGATGTTTAACCGCTATATTCTTCCCGCTCTCATACTTTGAAGTATTCCAGGACTTTCTTTATTTTTTGGCATTTGTCATTTAATATCATAAGTTTTTTGGAAAAAAGACGGAACCAATTTTCCCATAGAATATAAAAGCGCTCCTATTTATGAAGCCAATAATATCGTTGGCACCGTCGTTACTTTTCAAGATATAAGCAAGCGAAAATAGACGTAAAACCCACAAACCATAAATTACTTTGTGGCCTCAACGCTCAACCAATCTAAGAGACTCGATATAATAATGCCCACGATATTGCAAAAAATAGGAGAAGCAATTAACTGGCAACTTCTTTAATATTGGGTACTGGACGATAAAATCAAGATTTTTACAAAACCTTTGATTGAACTTCTAGTAACACGCAATCTTCACAACTAACAGGCTTTGTTAATTCATCTCAAAACTTTACCTTTAAAAAGGGAGAAGGATTGCCTGGAACCGTTTGGATAAATGAAAGTATTTTGGAGTTGGAGCCGTTGCGAGTTCCACTAGCTTCAAAAGCTTGCTTTAAGTCTGGGTTTACATTTCCCATTGCCTCTGTCGACGATCTGACGTGAGTTATTGAAATCTTCTCCACTGAAGCTATAAAGCCTAACGAAAATTTAAATCTACTTTTTTTAAGTCTCGGTTATCAAATCGTCCAGTTCACCAAACTCAAACAAGCCGGAAAAGAGATTCTCAATGCAAAAGAAGAAGCCGAGCGCGCCCATATGGCTAAATCGGAATTTCTTTCAAGTATGTGACTCACGAACTTCGAACCCCCATGAACGCAATCATTGGTTTTTCTGAACTTCTAATAGAAGAGGTCGGCTCCTTATCCGATAATCAAAAAAAAGATTTGCACCAGATTTTGAAAGCGGGAAAGCATCTATTTTAACTCATTAACGAAATTTTGGACTTAGCTCGTGTTGAATCTGGGGAAACTACTTTATCAATTGAAAATATTGAATTGCACAGCTTACTCAATGAAATCTTTGACTTGGTCCAACCCGTAGCCGAAAAACATGAAATACAAATCACTCATGAAGTTTCTAACGCTAGGAAGTTTTTTGTAAGAGCGGACCGAACCCGACTGAAACAAGTCGCAATTAATTTGCTAACCAACTTGATAAAATATAACCAAGAACACGGTTCCATAAATATTTCAATAGACGCCAACCTTGAAAACCAACAACTCCGAATTCATATTCTCGATACGAGTCATGGGATAGCAAGCGATAAACTAGAAGAAATGTTTGAAGCATTTAGCCTACTCGGGGCTGAGTCGTCGGGAATTGAAGGTACCGGAATTGGACTTCCAATTTGTAATAAATTTATGAAATTGATGGATCTGAAAATTGAAGTCAAAAGCGAGCTAGAAAAAGGAAGTTGCTTTTATATCTTGATAACTTTAGGCGAAAAAAATTCCTCAAAGCAAGTAGATGAATCCTGTGCAGAGAACTCAGATTTCAGTTTAGATTTTTTAGATAAAAAAGAAACCACATTACTTTATATCGAAGACAACTCCATCAATGTAGATCTGCTCGCAAAGACTATAGATTGCCACTCCAATTTAAAACTCTTAACGGATCCAGAAGCTCAAGAGGGAATCGAGATTGCTCAAACCGCGCTATCGAACTTAATCTTGATGGATATCAACCTCCATGGCATGGACCGGTTTTTTCGCCTTAAAACGCTTAAAATCTCTTGATATAACAAAAGAAATACACATATTAAAATGAGCGTAAATGCAATGAAAAGCGGCATTGATAAATCCAATTCGGTTGGATTTGACGGCTATATAAATAAACCCATTCAAACTTATAACTTTCTTAATGTATGAGCTATCATGACTATGGTAATACAGGTATAGAAATGATGATTGGCTCGCCTTCTAGAGCCTTCATAAATTCCACGAGTTCTTTTTTTTCTGCATCTGTTAATCCTAAAGGGGTAATTAAAGGGCTTCTGTTTTCTTTAACATCTCCCCCTCGGTTATAAAAATCGACGACATCTTTCAGCGATGCTTCACTCCCGTCATGCATATAGGGAGCCGTAAGTGAAATGTGACGTAGTCCGGGTGTTTTAAAAGCTCCTTTATCAAATTCGTCTTTAGATATATTGTATCTACCCAAATCTTCTTTTAATGGTCCGTGCTGTTTAACGCCTATATTATGAAAATTACTGTCGGTAAAAGCTGGTCCATTATGACAAATTGAACATTTTCCTTTTCCAAAGAAAAGGTCCATCCCCTTAACGGCAGTAATCGACATCGCTTTTTTATTTCCAGCCCAATACTTGTCGTAAGGTGCATTTTTGGAAATAACTGTTCTTTCGAAAGCGGCAATAGATTTTGATATATTTTTTGGAGTAATCCCCTTCTTCCCATATACTTTATTGAAACTCTCAACATACCCAGGTATCGCTTTTAACTCTTTGAGCAATTCCCCCATATTCTGATTCATTTCTACTTTTGCTTTAATTGGACCTAAAGCTTGCTCTTCTAAATCTTTAGCTCTACCATCCCACATTTGGACTTCTGAATAACCGCTGTTGATAATGGTTGGCGAATGCCTCCCAAGTTCATTTTGCCCATCTCCAATAGTTCTAGGAAGACCATCGCTCCAACCAAGTCCAGGGTTATGACAAGTAGCGCAACTAATCCAATTACTACCAGATAACCTTGGATCAAAATAAAGCATTTTGCCAAGGTCCACTTTCTCGTTTGTACTAAGGTTATCTGACGGTTGCTTAACTTTAGATAGTGGTTCGTATACGGATTCATCTCCTATCGCTAGGGCAGGAGGTATCACTAATATTAGAATTAATAATAATGATAACTTAAACTCTTTTTTTACATTTATATTTATCATTCTTATCTCTGGCCTTATCATTTTATTCTCCTCAATAGCGCGTATTGATTCGACTTATTTAAATTAAGCTTTAAGTTTCTATTAATTTTAATTATAATTCAAATCGGTTATATTTATATTACCATTGATGTTATCTATATTTCTAACACAGCTTCCTTATATTTACGCAGTCCACAAAACCAAGAACTTTGGATTGGCCGCAAAATCCTAATTTGTAACTCAGCCAACCCTGAGTATGCAAATCCAAAAGTTAGAAGAGTAATTGAGTATTATAGTATTTGACAGATCAAAAAAGCCACTCCAAGCAACCATAATTTGAAAAAAAAATAATCGCCCAGGGCTCACAGATACTGCAAGAGGTTCAAAGAATAGACGAGGTAATAAAAGCTAAAAAAGGAGAATTAATTGGAGAGTTCAGATTAGGAGTCATTCCTACTTTAGCCCCCTGCCTTTATTCCTCTTTTCATACAAAGTTTTTCGCAAAAATATCCAAGCGATTCACCTCATTCTTGAAGAATTGCAAATCTCCCAAATCATTGAAAAACTTACAGATATTGGT
>CAWVUN010000047.1:0-8710 GCA_963932495.1 uncultured bacterium | reverse complement strand
GAGGGATTTTATCAATTTCGAGGAACTCAATATTACACCTCTTGCACTCCAAAGAATTGTTCTGAATTACTAAAGAACTATCGCGACAATTTGGGCAACAAATAATTTTTTGTAATTCATCTGATAAATTCATATTTAACACTGTTTGATTAAAATTTTACGTAACGCCATGAAACCCAAAAGTCATGGAAAAGGCAAACCGTCTAGCTTTAAAAAAGCTCCTTTTTTTAAATCAATCTGAAACTGATTCTCCCAATCTGTTCTAAATTGATCTAAAAGCGGAGAGTATGTTTTAAGAGTTATTTTGTTTTCTTTTGGGTGAAATTTCATCAAACGTAAATAACCATTTCCTCCATTTTTTTCCCACTGATAATTTGAGCCAATCTGAAAAACAAAATTGCCTTCGTCTCCTTTACTTATTAATTTTCCTGGCCCTCTAGAATGTCCACTAAATACAAACCTAATGTTCTTATGTTTTCGTACAAGCTTTTCCCAAATAACGTCTCCCCCATTAGCCCAGCCATCATTCCCACCCGATTCAAAATTGCTAACGCCATAGGGAACTTCTTTCATTTTAGGATAATGATTAGTTCCTCTTTTTAACCTCTCTGGACCTTTTTGCATATAAGCATGAGTTACGACAACAACCTTCTTTGTTGGAAATTTTTTTACAACTTCGTTAGCCCAATCGAGAACTTTATCACGAGGTCCATATTCCAAAGCTAAAATCAAGTATTCATCACTAGATAAATTAAAAAAGTAGTAGGCATTTTCTATTTTCCCTTTTTCAAAAATACCGCCGAACCAAGGTAATCGATTGAAACGCTCTTCAGGGAAATATTTATTAAATATTCGATACGATACAGTATATTTAGCAGTTCCGGGATTAACTAGTTCTGCAATGTCATGGTTCCCAGCAGTCAGCACTAAAGGAATTAATCCATCCAAGAATCCAAGACTATTAAGAGCGTCATTCCAAAGAGAGTCGATAGAGATGTCGACAATATCTCCAAGGTGTAAAGCTAACACGATATTTTGATCTATGATGTGATCAGCTATCCATTGAGTTTGCGAATCAAAAATGTGAGCTCTTGATATTCCAGAAAAATTTTTATACTTTTGAGTGTCTGGCAATAAAACAATCGTATAAGGTCTTTCATTAGTTTGTGATGAGGAAGCAAAGACAAATGCAGGACAAATTAAACAAATAAAAATAAATGTCGTTATTTTAGAAAACACCTTCCTCCTTATGATGCGTTTATGGCACAACGAATATCTCAAAAACCGCTTAAATATCTAAATAAATTCCCCCTAATTGCCTTCCTTAACTATCCCATTTTCAAAAATTGATTCGTTTTGGACTTTACCCTCAGGGTTATAAATTACAGCTTTTCCATTAAGTAAGTCATTTCTAAAAGTAAGTACATTCTTTAGCTTCCCATCTGAATAATACCCTGTTGTCACCCCATTTTTTTTTCCGTCCTGAAAACTTCCTGTCGCTCTGACAATCCCATTTTCAAAATATTCTTTAACTAGCCCGTCTAATTTATCTTGCACAAACCGCCATTCAAAGCGCAATCCACCATCAGGGTAATATTCGTAAACAGTCCCTTGCTTCTTACCATTTGCTACTTGAGCAATTGACTTAACGCTTCTATTAGAAAAAAACTCAATGAAAAAGCCATTGCCAATACCTTTTTTCCAATTTTGAAGAAGTTTAATATTGCCATTTTCAAAATAAACTTTTAATTCCCCCTCTAAAACATTCCTATTCCAAAACAACTCCGTTTGCTTATTACCATTTTTGTAATAAGAAGTTTCCGGGCCCATTTTCGCATGGTCGACATGTACTCCCTCCTTCATTAATTCTCCAGTATCGTAATACTCTTTCCATTCTCCCTGCAAATTACCATTTCGATAATTTTGTGCCATCTTGATTTTACCCGAGTCAAAAAATAACTTTAGGGCACCATCAACCAGGTTGTTTTTATAATTGATTTCCTGTATCGGTTTTCCATTTTGATTAAAAAACTTAGCCAACCCCTTCAGTTGATTATCCACAAAAAACTTATCTGCAAACTTTTGTCCACTTGAATAAAATAATTCTAAACGACCGTTTAATTTCCCGTTCTTAAAGCTAGATTTGGATAAAACGTTTCCATCAGCAAAAAAAACTTCACTATCCCCCACCAACTTTCCTTTGGCATATTGCGAATTTCTTTTTAATTTTGCATTAGAATAATAGTGTTTTATTTGACCTTCTAATACCCCATCTTTATATACCCATTCAGCAATCAATAGCCCATCTCTATTAAAAAGACTACTACGGCCGTTTAATTTTTTATTATCCCAATTTTCAATTCTGTGAATTTTACCGTTTTGGTAAGCAAACTTTAATTCTTCGCCAAAAGCCGATTGGGCAAAAAATAAAAAAATAAAAAAAACGCTAATCATTTTAACAATCTCTTTCAACGATAAAAACTCCAAACGACAATCTAATAAAAATTCAAACCCAAATAACCAGCAAGCTTCAGCTAGTCATTAAGACTTTTTCTTCATTATCTTTGCCCAACCGTCACGCAAAGTCACAGTTCGATTAAATACAATTTTTCCTTCTTGGGAATCGACCGAATCAACACAAAAATACCCCTGACGTAAAAACTGATAATAGTTGTGAATTCTATCTCTAGCTAACGAAGGTTCAATCTTACAGTCTTTCAGAATTTCAAGAGAACTTGGGTTTATGCTGTCTTTGATTTCTGGATTCTTTTTTTCATCCCCAGGATTAGCAACAGAAAACAAACTTTCATATAAGCGGACCTCGGCAGTTTCACAATATTTTGCTGAAACCCAATGCAAAGTTCCTTTAATCTTTCTACTAACACTTTGACCACTTTTCGTTTCTGGATCATATGAGCACCTTAATTCTACAACTTCTCCTGTGTCAGGGTCTTTAATAACTTTCTCACATTTAATTATATAAGCATGTTTTAGGCGAACTTCTTTTCCTGGAGTTAAACGGAAAAACTTTTTTGGAGGTTCTTCCATAAAATCATCTCGTTCTACAAAAATCTCTCTACCAAAAGGAATTTTTCTTTTCCCCATAGATGGGTCTTCGGGGTTATTTTCTGCCTCTAACTCTTCAGTTTTATCTTCAGGATAATTTTCTAAAACTACCTTTAAAGGCCTCAATACAACCATAGCCCTCGCAGCACGCTTATTTAAATCTTCCCTAATACAGTGTTCTAAAAGTTGCATTTCCACAACGCCGACGCTCTTTGCAACTCCAATCTTCTCGCAAAAATCACGAATCGCTTCAGGTGTATATCCTCTTCGTTTTAATCCTGAAATAGTTGGCATTCTGGCATCGTCCCAACCCTCCACATACTTTTCTTTAACAAGATGTAAAAGCTTTCGTTTGCTCAATATCGTATAGTCCATATTGAGACGTGCAAATTCTATTTGTTGTGGGTGATGGACACCTAATTGCGATAAAAACCAGTCATAAAGAGGTCTATGATCCTCAAACTCTAAAGTACAAATTGAATGAGTCACTCCTTCTATCGAATCTGATAAACAGTGAGCAAAATCGTACATTGGGTATATTGTCCAACTATTCCCGGTCCGGTGATGCGCCGCTTTTGAAATTCTATAGATTACCGGATCACGCATATTCATATTTCCCGAATACATATCTATTTTTACTCGCAGAGATCGGGCTCCCTCATCAAACTCACCATTTTTCATTCTTTCAAAGAGGTCTAAACTTTCCTCTATTGAACGATTACGAAAAGGGCTTTCCTTACCAGGCGTCGTTAATGTTCCCCTGTACTCACGAATTTCCTCGGGACTTAAATCGTCTACATAAGCTTTCCCCGATTTTATCAACTGAACTGCAAAGTCATATAATTTATCAAAATGGTTAGAAGCAAAAAACAACCTGTCTCCCCATTCAAACCCTAGCCAATCAACGTCTTTTTTTATTGAATCAACGTATGAGGCATCTTCTTTAGAAGGATTGGTGTCATCCATTCTCAAATTACACAATCCATTAAACTCTTTGGCTAAGCCAAAGTTTAAACAAATGGATTTAGCATGACCTATGTGTAAATATCCATTTGGCTCTGGAGGAAATCGAGTGTGCACCTTTCCTTTAAATTTACCAGTCTTCAAGTCATCCTTAATAATATTCTGAATAAAATGCGACTGAGCTACAAGTTCCTCCGAGTCATCTTTATTTATATCCGTTTCATTTTTCATCTTTAATAAAATCCTTTACCTCTCTCAACCTAATATCAAATTGTATCACAATCCCAGGATTATCCCTTAAGGGATTAGCCTCTCACTTCAGCTTTTTAATGGATAATTTTATAAAATATTTTTTGCCTTTTTTGACTAAAATATAAGTTATCATATTCACCTCTTGTTCTACTCAGGTAAACGTCCTCTAGCAAAATCAGAAGAAGAAATTATTTTCGCGATCGAAAGCCTCTTAAGAACTTGAGGACTTCTAGCGTTATTAGAATCTAATATTAGAGGTTTGATTTTGGCGAAATTAGGATCGGATCGGCAAGTAGATGGAGCTATCGGCATTTTCCGCCTTTTAGGTTTAATCAAATGGTTAGCTGAAGTCAATCACAGTGGTAGGAACTAGTTTTCCTAAAATGGCCTCACCAATCATTGAATGTTGGGGGCTTGTCAATCGGAAAACGTTTAGCATAATAAAATTAAAACACCTAAAGCAAATTAACCAGAAATAGGCTTAGGCTTAACATTTTTAAATTTCCAGAGTTGTTTCTTATAATACGATTCAGTCGGGTCTAATTTTATTGCAAGTTTTATAGTCGTGATGGCTTGGTCAATATCTCCCTTCACATAATAAATTTCCGACAGAGTATCCACATACCCTGGTTTTTTAGGAAAAGCTCCTAAGGTTTTATTTGATAAAACAAGCGCTTCTTCCAAATTTATACGTTTTTTTGCAAATAACCAGGCCAATCGGTTCATTGCATCATAAAAGTCCGGTTTTAATTCCGTAGCATTTTTACAATAGCCAATAGCGACAGTATAATAGCCTTTTTTACTGTACAGATTACAAAACGTATAAGCTAACTCTGAACTTTTGGGTACAAAAGCAGTCGCTTGTTTTAATACACTAACAGCCTTATCTAGTTCTTTTTGCCCTACTAAAGATTCTGCTAAGAGAATATAGTAATTTGGGTTTTGATTAAATAGACTAGTTGCCTTGGTCAATTCTCTTGTAGAATTGCTAAATTGTTCTTTTGAAAAAAAAGCTTTTCCCATTTCAAATAAGATTTTATGATTTCGAGGATCTAATTTCTTTGCGAATTCTAAAGTTTGGATAGCCTCATCCCATTTTTTTTCCATATTTAAAATTCGACCTAGTTGAAAAAAATCTTCCCAACTCTCAGGTTTCAAATTGATAGCCTTTTTAAAAGCCGCTTTTGCCTTCTGATTTAGCTTTTTATCCAAATAAATTTTACCTAATCGCGAATGAACATCCCCATTTTGGGGTTCCAAATTTTGTGCTGCTTTATAGTAGCGCAAAGACTCTTCTAATGACCCTTTTTGAAAATACCAATCCGCTAATTTTATTTGGGCTTCAAAGTTTTGCGGAAACATTCCTGCAACTTTCTTAAACGATTTAATCGCTTCGTTTCCCTTATTCAATTCTAAAAGTAGCTCTCCAAGATTTAAATTACTGATAGGATCTTCATCATTTAAATCAACCGCTTTACTTAAAACCACAAGGGCTCGGTCTTTATCGCCTTTTTGGATTAATAATTTCCCCAAAGCTAGCATCGGTTCAAAATAGTCGGGTTTCAGACTAATCGCCATTTCAAGGTTTTTTATAGCTTCGTCCAAGTTGCCCAGTTTTCTCTCTAAAACACCCAAACCTTGATAACCTTCGTAGCTATTAGGATCTAATTTAACAAGCGATTGGTAGGATACTTTTGCTTCTTCCAAATCACCTTTTGCAAATAAAGTTTTGGCTAAATGCATTTGATAAGAGCTATTGGAAGGATTTAACTCTACTGATCGCCTGAATTGACTCAAAGCTTGATCGTAATTGCCTCGACTAAAATGCACTTTTCCTAACCCAAAAAACACTTCTGGGCTTTCATTAGAAATTTTCAGGGCTTTTTGAAACTTACTCTCAGCTTTTGAATACTTTTTTTCCTTTATAAATGTATGGCCCTGCTTTATTGTTTCCTCTAACTTGTCTACTTGTAGATCAGGGGTAAAATAAACTGCTGCGCTCAAACCTAAGATTGCTAAATAAGCGGCTACTTTTTTCTTTCCACTGCCTTTCCCTTTTTTACTCCCACCTACAGGTTTTTTATTTTTTAATTTTTTCTTGGCGAGAGCAACTAAGGCTTCCTCTTCAATGGTAGCTTCAGGGCTAATGGGAGAAGTTTCAACCATTTTACAACTTCCTTCAAAATTGGAACCCTCATCAATAACCAAATGGTAAGTAGTAATATCGCCGATCAAACTGCTTTCATTTGCTAAAGACACTTTATTATCGGCAATAATATTTCCACGAACCTTACCCATATTAGTTACTTTATGAGTCTTAATATCACCAAAAATCATACCCGATTTCCCAACCATAAAGTGGTCAGTAGAGTAAATCTCACCTTCTAATTCGCCGTCAAAGTGAACAAGACCCTTTACCCAAAGGGTACCAACAAGCTTCACGCCTGATTCAAAGTATGAATCCATTTAGTTATTCCGAAAAAGTTATTCATCCCAATTTTTATGAATTCTAACAAATTAACTCAAAATAAACAACTTATGCGATTGCTTCTCTAGGATTATTTGTTTTGACAAAAAGCATAAATCATTCTCCTTTCAAATTTATGAAGATATTAATTATTCGTTGATTATTCAAAGGATAATTGCTAATTTAGCCCTCTTAAATCCATTATTGCTAAGCTGACGCAAAACCAGACAACATTTAGTCAGAAATGCGTTTCAGAGACAGACTTTGAATAGAGTTACTCTGACCACTTTATATCGTCTGTTTATCCGTCCTCGTGATAATCGTCAACTTTCATTAAATCATCTAATTAAAGAGAATCGAATGCAACGGAACAGCGGCAGAAAACCAAACCAGCTCAGACAAGTAAAAATCATAAAAAATTACATAAAACATCCTCAGGGCTCTGTTTTAATTAATGTAGGAAACACCAAGGTCATCTGCTCAGCGAGCGTTGAAGAAAGAGTCCCCTCTTTTTTACGAGATAAGAAAACTGGGTGGCTTACTGCTGAATATTCCATGATGCCAAGTTCAACACACACTCGAAGTTCCCGGGAAGCCTCCCGAGGAAAACTTTCTGGTAGAACTCAAGAGATACAGCGTTTAATTGGTCGTTCCTTAAGAGCGATCGTTGATATGAAAACACTTGGAGAACGGACTGTTTGGATAGATTGCGATGTCATACAAGCCGACGGAGGCACGCGGTGCGCTTCTATAACAGGAGCCTTTGTCGCTCTATGCCTCGCCTTAAAAAAACTTAAAAAGCAAAAAATAATTAAAACAATACCTATTAAAGAGTTTGTCGCCGCTGTTAGTGTTGGGATGTATGAAGGTAACGCCATTTTAGACTTGGATTACAGCGAAGACTCCAAAGCTGAAGTGGATATGAATATCATTAAAACTGGAACCGGTAAGTTTATTGAAATTCAAGGAACTGCGGAAAGCGAACCTTTCAATCAAAAACAAATGAAAGAGATGCTAAGCCTCGCCGATAAAGGTATTCAGGAATTAATAGCAATTCAGAAAAAAGCTATTGGACAAATTTAAGTCATAAGCAGGAGAACCTTAAATTTAGATAACTCTTGGTTAGAGTTATCTAAATTTAACCACTCCCAATTTGGGGCAGAGCTTTTCGATACAACAACTTCTACAAAAAGGCGAAACTGGTTTACAACAATTCTGTCCTAAAGTAACCAAAAGCCGATTCCAATCTTTCCAATATCGCTCTGGTAATTGACCGCGTAAAGCCATTTCCGTTCCATCAGGATTTTTGGTTTTAACGTAACCCCACCGATTAACAATACGATGAACATGAGCGTCTACGCAAATACCCATCTGACCATAACCTAAGGTTAAAACCATATTTGCAGTCTTTCTCCCCACTCCCCGAAGCGTTAGAAGTTCTTCAATCGTTCTTGGAGGCTCTCCTCCATAAAAACGAATAATAGATTCGCTTAAGCTTTTAAGGTTTTTAGCTTTTTCTTGATAAAAAGCGACAGGATATATTGCGTCGCTAACCTGAGATTCCTCAAGTTTAGCCAAACTACTAGCATTGTCTCCCAATCTAATTAATTTATTAAAAGCAGCTTCAGTAACGAGATCCCTAGTTCTAAGGCTCAATACAGCTCCTATTAGAACCCAAAAAGGATTTTTAGATTGACTCAAACGAATTCCAAAAGGGATAGTCCACGCACTGCTGGCACTTTTTAATCTTCGAACCACCAAAGCCAGAGGAAATTCTTGTTTCATTTACTCATTGAGAATTCTAAAAAAAAGAACGAATAACCGCTGAAACCCCAGATAATAAAATCATAGCCAACCCAACGGCCATACAAATGGAAGAGACAAACTCCTTGTGAGCCTGTCTAATCTCTCTGATCATTTTAGTCTCATCGGTGGTTTCTTTTAAATTTTCTTCACCGCCGC
>CAWVUN010000046.1:0-8742 GCA_963932495.1 uncultured bacterium | reverse complement strand
GAATGGGGGATTGCATAATTCTCGGTCCTAAAATAGATTGGACTCCAAAAAGCTTTAATCCTTCATGAGTTAGAGGAGACGTTATGTAAGACCCTTTTCTTTTGAGCAACTCCCCTTTAAAAAATCCGGAAAATTTTTTCATCTCTTTTAAGACAAAAGTTTGATATCCCGCATTGGTCGCTAAGCCTTGCGCGTAACCTGAGTTTGAAATCCTCCAATCTGAAGTAAAAACACGATGCCTCTCGGGCTCCTCTTGAGACTCTTTAACAAACGTTTTCTGTAAACTATATTTCTTAAAATCGACGGATTGAAAATACGGTTTTGCATATAAAACAAAATCAAAAAATGCCAACGCGCAGATCATTGCGGTGCTAAAGTTTGATAGCGGGCCTTTACGTTTTTGCGAAAAAATGATCGCCGCTAACGATAAACTCAAAAACAAACTGACTAATAGATTAATTCGAAAATTTTTGAAAAATCCGAGCGTTTTTTCGCCGGTAGGGTCGTTCCACCCAAGCTCGCTAAACTTTGCATGGAGTTGTTCTTTCCATAACGGCAGAGAATCTAAAAATAATTCAGACCAAAAAAATAGGGCCGTCAGAAAAAAAGGAACGATGAAAAAGAAATATTTGGTCGAATTCTGGGAGGTTGACAATCTCATATGGTCAAGTTGCATTCCCGCTAAAATCGCCAAAGCCAAGCAAACAAAGGAAAGAGTCTTATTGTAACCACGAAATAAAGAAAAACCCGGGATATTATCAAAACACCATTTAAATAAGGGCGTCGCGTTACCAAGCGCTAAAATAAAGGTTATAAAAAAAATGAAAACCCAAAATATTTGGTCGGATCGAATTCTACGTCCTAAAAGGGCCAGCAAAAGGGTCAAACCCACAACGCCAAAGTAGCTGGTATTTTCCCAGACAAAGTCTTGCCCAAAATAATACTGATTTTCCGAATCGCTCTCAGCTAACTCGCCATAAAACTTTGGGACGACTAAAGTAATAATATTCTTCAAAGAAAGCGAATACGAACTCGTAAATTTTAAATCTCCTCCCTCTCGAATCGAGTTTTGAGTCAATTCCCAAGCGGGATACAACTGGACAAGAAAAACTCCAACTCCCAAAAGTGTCGCTAATCCCAACTGCAGTGATGATCTTACAAAATAACCTTTGAGCCGACCTTTTATCGTCGCCCAAATTAAATAAGCCAAAACAACCCAACCCAAATAATAAGTAAATTGAACAAATCCGCCATAAAGATGCATTGCGAGGAGTGCTCCAAAAATACCCGCACATCTCCAACTGGGTTTCGACAAAAAACTTTCAGTCGCCCATAAAATCCAAGGCGTCCAAGCCATTGTCGAAATGATTACAAAATGCCCTGCATACAAATGTAAAACATGGGGACTTGAAAAAAGATAAATCAGCGATCCAAGAATGGCCCCTGAAACAGAAATTTTTATTCGTCGCGCAAAATAGAATAGGCCCATGCCGCCAATTAAAAAGTGGAGAAAATAAAGCCAGGAGAATGCCAAATGCGAAGGCATCAAAAGAAATAGATAAGTGAACGGATTTAAAAGTTCCGTTTGCGGGTCAGCAAAATATGGTCTGCCCGACATCGAAAACGGTTCCCAGAAAGGAAAAACACCGTTTAACAATTGGGTCGCCGCAAACTCGCGCATTGGCTTGAATAAAAAGGGCAAATCCCCAGCTTTAGAACCTATGGAAACATCTTCACTGGAAAACAAAAACGGACCGAAAAAAACTAAATTCGCGGCCAAAATAACTAAAGGACCAAAACTCTCAGTATCCCAAAATGTACCCGAATTTACTTTTTCTTTATTTATTTTTTGTGTCATATCTAGGGAGGAAAAAGAGCAAGAATTAACAATTCAGATACTGAAGTTATTGTTTAACCTGCGACAGATATAAATAGCTTAACTTATTTCATTTCCATTTCAATACATTTTGTAAACCAAATAAATTCACTTTAGCCGCCATGAAAAATTTGTTATAGTATCTTCATGAAAATTCTACAAATCATCTGGGAAGAGATCAAAACCGTTTTGATGGGTTTCGGTTTATCTTTTTGGGAGCTTTTTATATGGAAGAGTTAGCTAATTGGAAACTTCTCAAGTCGATATTTTTAAATGTTGGATTAAGTCATATTTACCGTAAGTTCATTTTGCTTAAAGATGACAACGTTAAGCATCCTAGTGGATTTCTTTGGATCATTGCTATTTATTAAGCTACCTTTGGTATCGAATCACAAATCTTTGAAAACCGTTTGGACATTATCGAAATAGAGCCAATATCTTAATCACTGCTTTACTCATTAAAGAAATAGGGAGACTAGCAACCCTTCAAATTAAAGAAATCAAAGAAATAGACATCACAGTAAAACCATATTTTTTTAAGCCAACTACTGTTTTTATCTCCTTAATTGGGAATAAAATCAAGCATGATGAAACCATCAAACGTTTGTATGAGGCCTTGATTATACTAAATAAAAAATTACCAAGAAAAGGTTTAATGGGAATTAACTTCCAAGAAGTTCATCTTAGTAGAGCAAATCTAAAAGAAGCCACCTCGCGGGAGCTAAACTCGAAGAGGCCAAACTCGAAAATGCCGACCTCAGATATGCAAACCTCTTTAAGGCCTACCTCGAAAAGACCAAACTCCCTAGTGTCAACCTCCAAAATGTTATAAACCTGACTTGCGCCCAATTAGAAACCGCGTATATCGATAAAAAAAATCCCAGGTTACCTAAAAATATCTGGAGGCGTCGAAGCAAAAAAACGGACTAATATTGGGACTATAAAAATATTAAAAGATTCCAAATGCGAAGACGTGAAGAAGCCTTAAGCTGTTATTTAGAAAACAGATCAGTGCTTCAGTTTTGTTTCTAAGAACCTTGAGAAACAAAAAATACTAAAAACAAGATTCCTCTGGTCAACCATAGAGGGCATTTCAAAGTTTACAATGTAATTAATCATTTAAACATTTTTAATCGAATCTAATTGCAAACATTTATTTAAAAAATTATTCATGAATCATAAACTTCCTTAAGGATTTTATCAGCACCCATTCCTAAAATTTCTTTGCCTAAATCGATACCAATATATTCAGCGTCTTCTACAGACCCCGTTTTTTCTGATTTTATTATTTCCTTACCCGCTAAATCGCCAACGAGCCCTCTAATAGTTAGCTGTCCATCTTGAATTGTAGCGTATCCACCTATAGGTACTTGGCATCCGCCATTCAAAACTCTAAGGAAACCCCTTTCAGCTTCTAAAGCATAATTAGTTTCTTCGTGATCCAAAGCGACAATAGCTTCCAAAACATCTATATCAAAATTTCTTGCTTCTATACCAACAGAACCTTGTCCAATTGCTGGTAATAAAATATCTATATCAATATATTCGGTAATTTTATCAGCCCATCCCATTCGTATTAAACCTGCGGCGGCTAAAATAATACCGTCTAACTCTTCCGTTTCTAATTTTTTTATACGAGTATCAATATTACCTCGTAATGGGACTATTTCAAGATCTGGACGATAGTTTAACAATTGAGTTTGACGTCTCATACTACCAGTACCAATTCTCGCCTTTTGGGGCATATCCGCTAGTTTGATTCCATTTTTCGAAATTAATGCGTCTCTTGGATCCTGTCTCTCTGTAAAGGACGCAATACAAAGCCTCCTTGGTAAATGAACAGGAACGTCTTTCATGCTATGAACTGCTATATCAATTTTATTTTTTAAAAGCGCGTCTTCAATTTCTTTTAAAAAAAGACCTTTACCCCCAATTTTTGCTAATGGCACATCTTGGATTTTGTCTCCAGTTGTCGTGATTTTCACTAGTTCAATTTTCAAACCTTCATGGGTCTCCTCTAATTGGTCCTTGATCCAATTTGCTTGCCACATAGCAAGAGGACTACCTCGAGTGCCGAGGCGGATTTTTTCTATTTCTAGCATGTTATTTAATCGTCTAAGTGAAAGAGTTGTCGTATGGAGTGAAGATAAGCCCGACCATCTTTGGACAAGACTTTCTTTTTAAGATTCACAGTGGGTTTGTGTAAAATTTTGTTGATGATAGATGATGTAAGATATTCAATATTAATAATGTCTTCTTCGGAGAGGTTTTCCATTTTTTTTAGAGCTTTATTAATTTCAGCAATTCGTATTCTCTCTGCTCGGTTCCGAATTTCAACAATAGTAGGAACCGCATCCAAGGCTCCCATCAAATCAGTAAACTTTGAAACTTCGTTGGTAATAATTTCTAAAGCATTCTCAGCTTCTTTTTCTCTTTCTTTTAAATTCGCCGAAACAACCGCTTGTAGATCGTCAATATCATATAAATAAGTGTTTTCTAAAGAATTTACTTCTGGCTCAATATCTCTTGGAACGGCTATATCGATAAAAAACATTGGTTTGTATTTTCTATCTTGAATTACCTTTTCAACCATCTCTTTATCTATAATAAATCTGGGGGCACCTGTGGAAGTAATAACAATATCGGCCCGATGCATTTCAGAAGCAAGTGCGTCAAAAGGGAGAGCACATCCATTCAATGTCTTTGCTAAAGTAGTCGCTCTTTCATAAGTTCTAGAAACTACGTAAACGGTTTTGACGCCATATGAGATTAAGTGTTTTGCCGCAATTTCTCCCATTTCCCCAGTGCCGATAAGCATCACTGTATGATTTTCTAAATCATCAAAAATTTTCCTAGCTAATTCGACTGCGGCATAACTAATAGAAACAGCATTTTCCGCAATCCCTGTTTCTTCTCGAACGCGCTTGGCGACATTAAAGGCTTTTTCAAATAATTGATTTAATACAGACCCAGTGGCTTGTAAGGAACGAGCACTTTCATAAGCGACTTTTACTTGTCCAAGGATTTGAGGTTCACCAACAACCATGGAGTCCAAACTAGACGAGACTTTAAACAAATGCTCGACCATTTGATTACTATGATGAGTATAAAAATAACTGTCTAGTTCGTCTAAGGAAAGCCCATGGGATGAGCAAATGAATTCCTTTAAACGCTTAACTCCTAACTCTATTTCGTCTACTCGCGCATATATCTCCACTCTGTTACAAGTAGAAACAATTATATGCTCAACGACCTCAGGAATTTGAGTAATACGTTCGAGAGACTCTTCAATTTCACCTTGAGAGAACGCTAGCTTTTCTCGAATTTCGACGGGGGTGGTTTTGTGATTCACCCCAACCATAACTAAGCTTGATAAGGACATATTAGGCGTACTTTAAAATACTTGTGTTCTTACACATGCAGAACAAAAGTGAGAATTAAAAAAATAAACCCCAATATTGCCCCCTGAGCGGCTTTCTTTCCGCGCCATCCTTTAACTAGTCTTCCAAAAAAAATTAGGCCATAAACCAGCCAGCACAACACCAAAGGCCAAGTTTTCACAATATCCCAAGAAAATATGGCTTCCTTAATATTTGAATTAGCCAAAGTTCCGGTCATAAATCCTAAGGTAAACAAAGGAAACCCCAAAGTAATGACAGTAAAATTGAACTTATCCAATAACTCTAAAGAAGGCATTCTAAAATACATGATGCCTAACTTTTTATTTTTCAATTGATTTTCCTGAATAAGATACATGACGCCAGCGACAAATGCCATAGAAAAAGCGGCATAGCCAACAATAGAAAGAGACCTATGAAGCGTCATCCAGATCTTTATATGCCCCGTTTGAACCTGATGTCCTTCTTGCTCTAAAAAAAAGGAATAAAGGAAAATTAAAAAAGCGAGAGGTATTACAAAAGCCCCTAAATCCTTTATCTTATATTTCCACTCAGCGAAGAGATAGGACACGACAATCATCCAAGAAAAGAAAAAAGCGACTTCAAACGAGTTAGTATAAGGACCATGCCCTGTTTCCAAAGAGCGAATTCCCATAAAAATAGTTTGACTTAAAATTCCTATGCCAACAGCACAGCTTGAGAATATGGAAACAGCGTGTTTTCTATAAATTAAAAAAATAAAATATCCCAAGGATGCTGAGAAATAGCTAAATAATGAAATGTTATAGGCAACCTGTCCCATGGCGATCATAAAAGGTAGGATAAAGAATATGAATCATCGTAACATTTAGTTTTCGTTGATTCAATTTGGAGCTAAAAAATAGATACTGTTACTTTTTTAAATAACGAATTGTTAGCAAAAGCTCCTAGATATCACCAATTTGTTTGTGTTTCAGGATATCTTGCAACTCGTTCATAAACTCGTTCACATCTTTAAAGGAACGATAAACCGAAGCAAATCGAACATAAGCGACATCGTCTAAAGAATAAATTTCCCTAACAACTTTTTCACCGATATTAACTGCAGAAACCTCTTTTTCGCCACTCTCTTGAAAGTATTTCTCAACAGAACCGACCATATTCTCCATATCCTCAAGGCTTATTGGTCGCTTTTGGCAGGCTTTTTTAACTCCAGATAAAATTTTAATTCGGTCAAAGCTTTCACGTCTACCATCTTTTTTAATTACGAGAGGCATGGTTAATTCTATCCTCTCGTAAGTAGTAAACCGATCTTTACATTGAAGACATTCTCTTCTTCTACGAATCAAGTCTCCTTCCCTATTCATACGGGAATCAATGACTTTGTTCTCCATATTTCCGCAGCTAGGACACTTCATTAAAAGATCTCGATATTAGTTTTATTGAAATTGACGGGTCATTTTAATCTCGCAAAGCAAGGTATAATCACATCGATTTTCGAATTAGTGATCAAACGGAAACTGAACGCAAAGCTCTTTTATCTGTTCTCTAGTTTTATTCAGAAAAGATTCATCCTCAATATTCTTGAGAATATCAATAATCCAATCGCCTATCTGTTTCATTTCCTGTTCTTTCATACCTCTGGTAGTCAACGCTGCAGTTCCTATTCTAATCCCCGAAGTTACAAAAGGACTTCGGGTTTCAAATGGAACGGTATTCTTATTCACAGTAATTCCTGCAAAGTCCAACGCTTCTTCTGCTGCTTTACCTGTTATATCTTGAGGTCTCAAATCAACCAACATCAGATGAGTATCCGTTCCTCCGCTAACTAACTTATAACCATTTTCAGATAAATGAGCGGCTAACGCTTTAGCATTAACAATAACTTGTTTTTGGTAGTCGATAAAGCCATCCTCTAAAGCTTCTTTAAAAGCCACCGCTTTAGCTGCTATAACATGCATTAAAGGACCACCTTGAATTCCAGGAAATATCTTTTTATTCACTTCCTTTGCATATTCTTCCTTACAAAGAATCATACCGCCACGAGGGCCTCGCAGGGTTTTATGAGTTGTAGTAGTCACAAAGTCAGAATACGGAACAGGGGAAGGATATAGTTTTGCAGCAACTAAGCCCGCTGGGTGTGCAATATCGGTCATTATTTTTGCGCCTACCTCGTCTGCAATTTCCCTAAACTTTACCGCATCTATCACTCTAGGATATGCGCTAGCACCCACTACTATCATTTTTGGTTTGTGTTCACGCGCTAGCTTTGCAACTTCATCATAATCTATCAACTCTGTATCTTGCTTAACTCCGTAAGCAAAAACGTTGTACGAATATCCAGAAAAATTAACTGGACAGCCATGAGTTAAGTGGCCGCCATGTGATAAATTCATTCCTAAAATAGTATCTCCTGGTTTCAAAATCGTGTGATAAACAGCCATATTTGCCTGTGAACCAGAATGAGGCTGTACATTTACGTGCTCAGCTCCAAATATTTTTTTAGCTCTTTCAATTGCAAGGCCTTCAGCAACATCGACATACTTACAACCGCCGTAATACCGCTTTCCAGGATAACCTTCAGCATATTTATTTGTCATAACAGACCCTTGAGCCTCCATGACGCCTTTACTTACAAAGTTTTCAGACGCAATCATTTCTAATGTAAAGGATTCTCGATCAGCTTCGCCTTGGATAGCGGTGGCAATTTCGGGATCAAATTCTGTCAATGAGGACAATTTATTTTTCTCCTTGTTTCATTTTATGGACATTTTCTATTTTATCTATACGCCTTTGATGACGACCGCCTTCAAATGACGTATCTAACCAAGTTTGAACAATTTCATCAGCAAGAGTCTGCCCTATCATTCTTCCTGCTAAAACCAATAAGTTAGAATCATTATGTTGTCTACTCATCCTAGCTGAAAGAACATCAGAACATAACGTTCCTCGAATTCCAGGAAACCGATTAACCACTATACTCATTCCCAATCCTGTGCCACAAATAACTATTCCACTGCTAGATTCTTTGCTAAGCACAGAAAGGGCTACCATTTTACCATAATCAGGATAATCTACAGAATCTGGGCCATTGGGGCCAAAATCAATGATCTCAATATTCTTTTTAATTAAAAGAATATTGACATTTTTTTTTAGCTCATAACCTGCGTGATCTGAACCAATTGATATTTTCATCATAGTTAAAATTTAATTTTAATATTACTTAATAAAATATGGATAGAGTTTACTAGAAGTTATCGTATCGAAGTAATTGAATATTTTAAATACTTGAGGTCAGATAATAAAAAATATGCATTTTGTTGTCAACCATATAAAAAACACCACAATCGTTGGAGTTTCAAACAGTTTCATCCCAAAATCTGCAATTTTAATATTGATTAATTAAATTTCTGCTCTATAATTGATATATTCAAAACAAAAGGATTTCCCCATGTGGAAGAATGTTTTCATAGAAACCACTGTGATGTG
>CAWVUN010000045.1:0-8754 GCA_963932495.1 uncultured bacterium | reverse complement strand
TAGACTAATACTCGACTGTTTAAATACCGGCCATGCTCATTAAAAAACTCTATAAAAGCATTTTGAAGGTGACTTCCTTTGGGATTAGATAAAGTTACTACCTGAAAGTCTAGGTCTTCAAGAACATTCCCCAAACGTTTTCCAAAATCGTCCAAACTGGGAATCGCATTCCACGGTTGAGTATACTGACTAATCCATACTACAAAGGCAACGCTTTTTTCATATCGCCCAATTTCTTTTCCCTCATGATCCTGAAGTACTAGTGGTTTTGGTAAAGTTCCATTAGGCAAAAGCAAAATGCTTAAAATTATGAAAAAAAGGGTTTTAAATATTTTCACTATCAACTTTGGAAGATTCAAATAACCAGTAGAATATACGTATTTTTAGACCGGAAGTAAAGTATCCAAAAGCTAAAGCTATTCGCATAAAAAATATCACACTCCTTATGAGAAGTTGGCTATCGAACCCATCTTTTACGCTACTTTGCACACAGATTAAGTTTAAACAAAATTAGAAAATATTATTTTTCTGCGTAATAGAACATTTGATCTATGCAGAGCTTAGCTCGTTCAATTACATTCGGGGAAATTTCTACGGTGTCTTGAGGTAGGGGAGTTTCTAAAACCCTTAAAACATCGCTGAGCGAATTAGATTTCATATAACGACAAAGAACGCAGGAACCTACAAAGTTTTTTTCTGGGTGCTCCGCCCTCAAAACGTCAGTCAAACCACATTCAGTCAATAAAAAGAATTTTTCTGCACTTGATTCTGCAACTCTATTTAACATCATTGTAGTACTTCCGACAAAATCAGCTTTTTGAACGACTTCAGGCTTACATTCTGGATGAACCAACACTTCCGTTCCCGGATGACTCGCGCGAATCAGTTCGATACTTTCAGGCTGGTATTCTTCGTGAACGTAACAAACTCCATTATAAATTTGTAAATTTTTCTGAACACCTTTTTCGTCCAAATATTTTTTTACATTTTCCCCCATGAGGCGGTCGGGTAGAAAATATATATTCTGATTTTCGATATTTTCAATAATTTTATAGACGTTAGAGGATGTAACGCAAACGTCGCATTCCGCTTTGACTTCGGCAGTCGTATTGATGTAACAAATAAAAGTAAACTCGGGAAATTTTTCTCGAAGCCTAACCACATCACCTGCTTCTATGCTCTCTGCGAGAGAGCATCCGCCATTAGTGTTAGGGTTTAAAACTGTTTTTCCAGGGTTTAAAATTTTTGCCGTTTGCGCCATGAAATCAACAGCAGCGAAAACTATAGTTTTAGCATCGGACTTGAGAGCCGCCTTAGCTAAACCATATGAATCTCCCGTATAATCTGCCACCCCGTAGAGTATTTCTGGAGCGACATAATTGTGAGCTAAAATGATCGCGTTTCGTTCTTTTTTTAGTTCCTCTATCCGTTCGATAGTAGGAATAAGACTTTCGCAACGCTCTTCGGTAAACTCGCAAATAGGATTTACCACACGAACATTTTTCAGTTTTTCATAAAGAAATTTAGCGGTTACCATAACTCTTGACCTGAGAATTTAAAGCGTTTTAAATCCATTAGAGGGTGTAACAATCTACGGGAAACACATAATATTCGTGTCGAATGTAGATCCACATATCCAAAAATTATTATATGTCAAAACTCTAGCCAGATCTTTCATCATTATAGCTCTAATCAATTGAGACCTTCTTTAGTTAATAATTGATCCAAGCTATTTGCAAAGGAGTTTCGTTCTTTTTGGCTTAATGCATTCGGACCACCTGTGTCTATTCCACTAGCGCGCAGATTATCCATAAAATCTCTGATATTTAATCGGGCTCTAATATTTTCGACTGTATACATTTCTCCTCTAGGATTCAGCGCGTTACCCCCTTTTTCAATCACTTCCGCAGCTAACGGGATATCAGCCGTGACTACTAGGTCCCCAACGCTAAGTCTTTTAACTATCTCATTGTCAGCAACATCAAAGCCAGCGGCTACTTGTATTAATTTGATATGAAGAGAGTCAGGGATGTGCATGGGCCCGTTAGCGACAAGAGTGACTTGCACGCCTGTGCGGTCTGCAGCCTTAAAAAGAATTTTTTTAATCACGACAGGGCAAGCGTCTGCGTCTACCCATATTTTCATTTCATATTATTCCTGTTTTATTTATAACAGACGCCTTGGCTTTGATTATTTGATCGTTTAGAAAATTTTGGTAATTAGCGACGAGATGGACCAAGTTTCAAATAAACTATTACTTTTTTCATCCTAATAAATCGAACAAATAACGTCAATCAAACATTATTCGAAGATGACTAATTTGGGGCGCGATTCAAAAGTTGATTAATAACTTAAATATTTGCTTGGTTTAAAAAGGAATGCTTTAAGACTCGATTCCATCTCCGCGGGCGGGTTCTTGAATACCTAATCGACTAACAATTTCTTTAATCTCGTCTTTATAGGATACGAAAGGATCTAACATTAAAAAAGGCTCGTCTTTATTTAATCGAAACCCTATCCAATCGATCAAATAACTTGATGATGATCCTAAAAGAGACTTCACCAATTCTCCACGCCCCGACGCTCTAGTCCCCCTCGGAGCAGATAACATTGCTCGTTCAATGGCTTCGTCGCTAGTCTTTCTGCGAGCATCTCCATTTTCCTCTAACCCCCAAAACAAACCATCAACTTTATTCAAGTTGTGATACTCCAAATCCAAGCTCTTAAGCCAGGGATCATGCCAAGGTAGATCTTCTTCTTGACGAAACTCATTCAACATCCAATATTTGGCAGCCCAATCCACACGATCCACAACCGCTTCAGGACCTTTAGTTAAGTCATTTAAAACCGATTCCCATTCGGTTAATATCCAGTCGGTTTCAAACCCCGAACCAGCCAAATGTTTTTTAGCAGTCTCCATTATCTCCCATTGCAAATCTAACGCTGTAGATGGAGAACCATCTTCAAGTGTGATTTCCCATTTAAAGCTTGGGTCGCGAGAAATCTTTCTCATCGTCCCGACGGAGTCTTCTATGATCCATTCCGCACGCCCAACTCCGAGCTCAATGAGATCCATCATTAAAATGGTTGTTCCCATTTTTAAAGCGTTAGAGAATTCATTCATGTTTGAATCTCCAACGAGTAAATGAACTCGCCTAAATCTTCCTGGATCGGATAGTGGTTCGTCGCGGGTATTGACTATAGCCCGATTGTATTGGACCCATCTGTAAAACTCGTTGGGTATGTGATCTGCTCTTTGGGATATTTGGTAATCAACATGCTCTTCTTTGTCTTCGCGTGCATCCGCTTCCGCCCAATCTCGAAATGGGTGTGGATTACAAGCACCAATTCTACCTGCTCCACAAAAAATCTGCCGCGTTACTAAAAACGAAGAAAGGAGTCTTAAGTTTTCTCGGTTTTCAAATTTAAAATCCCGGCTCACGAGATAGTTTTCATGACATCCAAAGGTAGCGTTATTTTCCAAATCAACGTTATTTTTGATGATCGCCACTTTATCCTGCCACCCTAGGCTTTCAACAGCTTCTTGAACCAACATATCGCCCGCGCGATCATAAGTCACTAAATCGACTAAGTTCGAACATTCTGGACTGGCATATTCCAAATGCCCCATATCCAAATAAATCCGACCTCCATTGGTTAAAAAACCGCCATTCCCTGGAGGCTCGTCGTTTGCGCGGTAATGCTGATCTAGCAGACCTTTTTTCCCAACGTCAAAAATATAATCTTTTAGTTGTAAAGCAACATCGACAGGTCCGTACTTAAAATCACGATCTTTGATTAAAAGCCCATACTCCGTTTCAATACCAAAAATTCTTTTTTTCATAGCACTTCACAGGCTGTTTTTAACTGATCCATTTCAGATTCATTCAACGTACGAACGATAGTTTTTCTAGCCGACTTATGATTCAAAATCGCTGTTTCCAAAGTCCAAGTCTCTAAAACTTTATTTATGGTTTCGGGAATTTCATTTTCATCGTTTTCAACTTCTGCCATACCTTCTTTCCAAAGTTTACACGCTTCGACTAAGGCTTCTGGCAAAGAAAGTTCAGAAAATTTAATTTCACCAAGACGTTTTTCAACCAAACTTGCTAATTTAGAATTGCCACTTATAACAGTACCCTTTGAAAACTTCTCCCAATGACCGTCGTAATTAACACGAAAAAATTTTGGTTGACCCCACCTATCAACTTCTACCAACGCTAGCTGGACTAAATAGGGAGCCCTCATTACTTCTTCAAAATTTTGTTTTAAAGCTGGAGCTAAGCCAAACTGAAGCAATCTTCCAAGAACTACATCCTGAACAGATCGATTGAACCCTTCTAAATGGGACATATCTAACAATGTCATCCTCATTTTTTCAATATCAGCTGGATGTCCCATTCCTCCCATAGCAATTCGATCATATATTTCGTAAACTTTGCCTGACTGAGGTCCAATAGCAAACAAAAATGCGCCTTCATTAAATGGAATCGCAAAAACTGGGAAAGCTTTTTTTAATTTTTCTTGAACATAGCTATGCCTAGAGGAAACAGCTTCAGTCCATCGAAAGGGTTCTTCAAACATGTGATTGTCTCTTCATATATTTATCAAAAATTTCAGCTATTTCTTTTTCTTCCATAAACTCATATCCCTCAGAAGAAATAATAGAAATAATAGGGTAAATTTTATCTTCCGGCCTGGCTTTTCCAGTGGCCGTATCAAAATGCGCGGCAGTGTATAGTAAGCGAATTGCCAAAGCTGTCGCTTCTTCACGATTTCTTTCGGCTAAGCGCTTTTCTCCCCACATATCCTCATATTCCAAAACACCCTTCACCATCGGCGAACCGGAACCTGTAACTGTATGAGTGGCTACTTGAAACTCAGCACCTAGAATATCGTAAAAATGAATTAAAGCTTTTTCTTCGTCCAAGTCGTATAAAGCGAAAATGGGACTTACTGCTCCAACGCCTTGCATTGCCATTCCAACATTCTCTTTTAGCAATCGTGAAAGAGCTCGTGTTTTTCCTTCCGCGCTCAACGGTTGGAGTTGGGATCGCCTATAGTATTCAAAATTATGCGATAGCACCCGGGCCATTTCAAAAGCTGTCGCCGGGGCACCAGCAATTGCCATTACAGAATAATCGTCTATGGGAATTACTTTATCGCAATATTCATACATTATACTATTTCCAGCGGTTGCTCTACGGTCGCCGGCAACTAGAACTCCCTCTCCAAAATGAAAAGCGAGAACTGTCGTTCCATGTATTAAATCAGCTGGGTCAACTTTATTAGAGTTATTCAGATCGGAAGATATGGAATATCCAGAACGATGTAAAATATCTAAAAAGTCACCTGGAGCTGATAACTGATTTTCTATTATCTTCACTCGCCCGTCCGTTGTTTATATTTTTCCGATTGTTTAGGATCAACTTTACGCATCCGCTTTAAGATATTATCTTTACCGGGAGACGAACCCTCTGGTTTCTTAGGGCCATCATCACGTCTTTCTGGAGTTAAATCTTTCTTTTCTTCTCTTCTCAATGGATCGCTCATGCAAACCGCTCCTTTTCCAAATTTAAAGCTTCATCAACTTCATCGGGAGTTATTACCCGAGTTAAATCAATATAACCGCCATCTTTATACTCTACGCCTGTCCAATGGATATTTTTAATAGAATCTACGCAAAACTCTACAGCTTGTCCTCGAATCTTAGCTCGAGTCCCTTCCGGTGGTTTTTCCATAGCAGTGAGATATTTTTCTTCCGGAAAAAACTGAGGAATCTTTCCTTCTTGCTCTAAAGCTCGAAACAGCCCCCGCTCTGGATCTAGATTATGATATTCCAAATCAAGACTTTTCATCCAGGGATCATTCCAGTCCAATCCTTCAGCTTCCATGAACTCAGCAAAAAGCTCTTTCTTAATCGCCCAGTCTATACGATCCGAAAGGTTTTCGGGAGAATTTTTAAGATCGTTTAAGGTTCTTTCCCACTCCTTTAATATCCAATCCCAATCTTCTTTTTGGCCCGAGTAACAAGACTTTGCCTTTTCCAAATAAAGTTCTTGAATCTCTAGAGGAGAAATGGTTTTTCCGTTTTTCTGTTTCAATAAAATTGTTCCAGTCAAATCTCTAGAAATTTCTTTAATGTCCCATACAGGCTCTGCAAGATCTGGAATAACGCCTAACTTCTCTTCCCCTATCAACGACAGTACCATCTGGGTCGTTCCAACCTTTAAAGCCGTCGCGTAGGGAGACATATTTGCGTCGCCTAATATCAAATGAAGACGACGATAAAGATCTGATGCCGCATGAGGTTCGTCTCGAGTATTCACGATCGGCCTTTGGGTCATCGTCTCAATACTCAAAAGGCATTCGATAAAATCAGCTCTTTGCGACAACTGGAGATTTTTAAAAGGTGCTAACTCTTTACATTCAGTCCCAACTTTGCCTGCCCCTGCGTACAACTGGCGAGTCGTTAAAAAAGGAATCAATCCGTCAACCCACTGTTGAAAAGGTAATGCACGCGGAATTAAGTAATTATCATGAGTTCCATAGCTGTGCCCAATATAATCGGTGTTATTTTTAAAAAGCTGGACAGAATCTTCGCCTAGCTCTTTATTTCTTAATCGAGCGCATTCAGCAACTATGTATTCTCCTGCCCTATCATGAGCAACTAAATCGAAAATATTAGAACATTCAGGAGTGCTATATTCTGGATGGGTGTGATCATTATAATATCGAGACCCATTAACCAATACGCGATCGCACTTCATATCCCAATAAGAATAAGGTCTTTTTTGATCTTCTTTACAAAACTCATCTTCTTCTTCGTCCTGCGCCAAACGAGCGACAGAAAAACCACGCTGATCAGCATGTGTTCGCTCTCTAAAATAAGCCCAAAGACCGAATACACTTTTTCTCTCGCATCGCTTTAAAAGTGCCATGGACTCTTCTACTGGGTCCGAGTTCGCAACATTTTCACGGATGATCCCGTACTCCGTCTCGATTCCCATTAAGGGGACAATATCCTTCATATCATAGAACGGGTCAAGGTTCGATCTGTCGCTTCATCTGACTCTTTAGGACGCCGAATGCGAGCTATGTTCTGGGAATCAAAGTCTAAAAGTTGAAGCCAATCTTCCATATTGTGATCTGCGGGAAAAATACTTCCTTCGTCAAATTCCTTCTCGATAGCAAAGGTCAAATCTTCAGGTTTAATTTTCAATTCTTCCCCAGTAATAGCTCTTTCAATAGCACTTTCTTTGGCCCTCTTGACCACATTTTCCAATATGGCCCCTGAAATAAAATCATGCCAGTAGAGCTTCTTCATATCGCCATTTTTCATCGATAGAGTCAAAACATTTTGTTTATATTCTTTTGCAAACAACATGTCCAAACCAGGCCTAATAGTTTCTTCTATACTGGACTTTTCAAGAGGTAATTTCTCGGTCAAGTAAATCTTTAAAATGTCTTCGCACCCTTGAAGGTCAGGACGAGAAACTTTAATTTTCCTATCAATTCTTCCAGGTCTCAAAATAGCTGGGTCAATTAAGTCTGGTCGGTTCGTAGCTAAAATAACAACCGCGTCGCGCAAGGATTGAACCCCGTCCATCTCCGCGCAAAACATTGGTACCAGAGTATTCGAAATATTGTTACCACGCGTTGCTTGTCGGGTCCCTAAAACGGATTCCGCTTCATCAATAAATATAAAGGGTAATTGACCATCTGCACGATATTCACGGGCCTTTTGAAAAATTTCACGTACTTTTCTTTCCGATTCGCCAAGCCACATATTCAATATCTCAGGACCTTTGACGTGAATAAACCTTCCTTGAGTTTTATTTTTAGCGTCTCCCTCAAGCTTACTCACAATCTCTGTAAGGATCGCTTTTCCAACCAAGGTTTTCCCACATCCAGGAGGGCCATAAAACAGAAAGCCTTTTGGCAACTCATACTCCATCTTTTCGATAATATCAGCATGCATAATCGGATATTCAATAACTTTCCGAACTTCTTTTACTGCTTTTTCCTGACCGCCTACCCGACTCCAATCTACCGGCTTAAAATCGTCTTCAACCAACTTCGCCGATTCTCGTTTAGGTAATTTGCCGATTATCACTTTTTGAGAAGGATCTAAATAAACCTCGTCACCTTCCTTAAAAGAGTCGTTTTCAACATCTTCACGGATATAAACCATTGTTTCGGTAGTACCCGTTCCCGAAGAAATAAGCCATTGACCATTTTCTAATTTACTAGCCAATTTAGCTATAGGCCCTTGCTCAGGTAAAGTTAGTTTAGAAATGATGGCAAAACCTTCGTTCAAAGCAACTAAATCGCCAACCTTTAAAGCTTTTTCGATATCAGGAGAGACAGCGGCCTGGTACTCCTGACCTCCCACTGAAAGTCGAATCAACTCTCCTTCACCTTGCCCTAAAACAACGCCAATTCTATGAGCCGGAGACTTTAGTTTTTCAACAATTTCTTCTAAAGTTTTAATTTTTAACGCTAAACGCTGGTTTTCCTGCTGGGAGTGCAGTAAGGCGTCACGTAAGTCAAAAACCTTAGCTTGCAGCTCAGGGTGATCTTCCGTCTCTTCTAAAATTCTTTCAACCAATTCAAATATGTGCGTCGAATCACCCATTTAATTTCCTAATTTTGATTACGAATGAGTTTATTTTATGATCATTAAAAATAAAAGGTCAAGACATTTGTCTTTTGTCCTATTGTATCAAAAATCGATAAATTTCTTTTTTTTCA
>CAWVUN010000044.1:0-8796 GCA_963932495.1 uncultured bacterium | reverse complement strand
TTAATTATTTGTAAAAAGTAAAATCTTTGAATTTAGAAAATACGTATAACATCATTATTTAGTTCGAATAATCGTTTAAGGTTAATTTTACTTTCAATTAAATATTTGCTTCTGGGATATGCTACGTTTTCGTTTTGAAATTAGTATTTGTTTGATGTTAACGGTTTTGGTTTTTGCCATATATGGGCAGACAGCGAACCATGAATTTATCAATTTCGACGACGATGTTTATATTTACGACAATCCTCATATAGAATCAGGTTTAACTTTAAAGAATATTCAATGGGCTTTTACAGACGCTTATGGAGGTAATTGGCATCCGTTGACTTGGGTATCACACATGGTGGATATCCAAATATTTGGGAAAAATCCTGGAGCGCATCATCTCATTAATGCTGGGCTGCATTTGATTAATAGTTGCCTTTTATTTTTTATTTTACGTAAGGCGACGGGTTGTCTTTGGAAGAGCGCACTTGTCGCTGTTTTTTTTGCAGTTCACCCTTTGCGAGTGGAATCGGTTGCTTGGGCAGCAGAACGTAAAGACGTTTTGTCGGCATTTTTTGGGTTTTCTGCGATTGGTGCCTACCTTTCCTATGTTCAAAAATCTAATTTGCTACGTTACATATGGGTAGCGTTTTTATTTGTTTTAAGTCTTTTAGCCAAACCCATGTTAGTTACATTGCCTATTTTATTTATTATCTTAGATTTTTGGCCTCTTCAGAGAATTTTTCAAGGGAGTAATAGCTCGCTCAATATTACAAATTTACGTTCTAAAATTTTTGAAAAGTTACCGCTACTTATTTTAGTTGGGTTTTCTTCTTGGGTGACATTCAAAGCGCAATTTTTAGGCTCTTCAGTAAAGTCGTTAGAAGAATTTCCTATTTGGATCCGCGCTTGTAATGTTTTCGAATCCTACGTTGCTTATGTAGGGAAAATATTATGGCCTCAGAGTTTGATTCTTTTTTACCCCCATTCTCAAGAAACTGTTGATTGGCTTGGAGGGTTATTGGCTCTGGGGTTTTTGACTGCTGTAACCTTTTGGTTCTTTTTCAATAAAAACAGATATCCATACGCTTTAGTAGGATGGGTTTGGTTTTTAATATCTTTGCTTCCGGTGATTGGTTTAATTCAGGTGGGACATCAATCAATGGCAGATCGATATACTTATATACCATCGATTGGGATAACTTTAATATTTGTTTGGGGAGCGGCAGATTTTTTTGAAAAGAGGTCAAAATTGTTAGGAATTTTTTTAGGCTCTATGGTTCTTTTGTTTTTAACTTTTTTAGCGTGGGCTCAGGCAGGAAGATGGCAAAACAACGAAACAATTTATGAATATGTTTTACAAGTGGATCCAAATAATCTCTTAGCGCTGCACAACTATTCAGCCGATCTTAATCAAAAAGCCAAAGGATTAGCGAACAGGGGTGAATTCAACGAAGCTTATAAGAAATGGGAAAAAGCAGTTCAATTAGACCCACAGTTTGCTTTGCCTAAGCTTGATTGGGGAAATACTTTGGCTGCGCAGGGAAAATTTGAAAAAGCTATCGATCAATATAAATTGGCGTTAAAAACTCAGCCCGATGATTCCTCAACTTTGGCTAATTTAGGTTCTATTTTGGTTCGAGCGGGAAGATTTCAAGAGGGTTTAGAGAAAATTGATCGTGCGTTAGTAATACAGCCAGATTTTTTTGAAGCGTTTATCTATAAAGCGGGAGTCTTAACTATAAAAAAAGACTTTTTAGGAGCTATTGACCAGTATAAGCAGGCATTAGTCTTGAATCCTTCGAGACCAGATATTTACAATAATCTTGGGGGTATTTTATTGAGTATCGGCAATGTTTCGGAGGCTACCATTGCCTTCCGAAGTGCCATGGAAAAGGCTCCTAGCCAACCTGGTTTTGCATTTAATTTGGGTCGAGCTTATTGGGTAGCTGGAGAAAAGGAAAAAGCAGTTTACCTTTGGGAAAACATTTTAAAATTAAAGCCCAACTATGAACCCGCCAAATTAGCCTTGGCCAAGGCACAGATTGAAAAAAATTAACGAGTTAACTTGCAAAAATATTTAAGGAATATCCTTGTTTTATGTTCGAGTGCTAATAATCTTGTTTATTTTTTTAAGTGGTTTTTTTATGGACACTCAATCCGGAGTTGCCGAAACCATTAAATCTTATTACCTTGATGGCAAACTCCAATCTGAGGTAGTTATGAATAATGTTGACTTGCCGCATGGGTTGGCGCCTGAACTTGCTCCCGACGAGATCTTAAGGTTTGAGAAACGTTACGAAGCCGGGTGGTTGTGGTTACAAGGCATAAGTCCCTAGTGGCATAATCATGACTGAGAGGGCTTATAGTGACGATAAGCGCAATGGTTAGCTATTGGTTATTTTGAAAACGGTAATATTAAGGATAAAGGGCATTATAAAGACGATAAGTTAGATGGGATCGTTTTGAAATATAGAATTAGCGGAATTTTGAAGTCGGAGATGGAGCATTCGGGAGATTTTCCAGATGGAATAACCAAAACTTATGATTTGAATGGAGCTTTAGAACACGAATACACTTATTCCAAAAAACAATTGATTTTGGGGGGAAACTTTGATCGACAGGGTAACTTGATTCGAACTCAGGAATTCAAACCGCAAATGTTTTCTCCATATTGAAAATATACGAGATCAAAATAAGTATTATTTTTTTGTTTAATTGATTTATCATATTTCAAAAAATATAGGAATAAACCTTTTAATGAAATAGATGGAAGAGGAGAATTATGCCACAGAATTTCAATGTACTCATAGTTGCAGAGTTTAAAGATATCTCTGAAGAGGCTTTAAAAAACATCCTTCTTAGATTAGAAGAACACGGTTTAGAAAGAATTCCAACCCTCACTACGGCATGGGAATATGCTACGGAAGCAGATGATGAGGCTACCGCTAAAGATAGGTGTCTTCAAGAATTTGTGAACGTTTGTCGAACCTCTCCAGCCGAATGCGCTTTAGTCGTTCATGCTGGGACTTCTCAAATCATCCGCAGACGAAAAAAATTTGAATCTTAAAGATTTTTATCAAAGCAAAGGAAGCTTTTTGGGCGTCACTTTAAAGTGTCTGGTGAAGACTAATATTAAGGGAGATGTTCTGTCGTTTATTAATAGTCTGAAAAGCGACACATTTAGCATGATTGTATCTTCTGCCTGACTAATAATTAGGAACAAAATCTCCGCCAAATTGGTTACTGATCATAGCAAGATGAAAACCTTCTTCAGTTTTAAAAGGTCCCAATACTTTTTCTTTAGTTAAATTTTTGTCAGCTATCTTTTCTCTGATAATTTTTTCCAGTTCTTGATTTTTAAAAGCAGGCGCGTATTCGATTCTTCGAGGATCGTCTGAGCTTAGTTCTAACCAGCCTAGGTTTCCACCATCATCTTTAGATGGACAAGTACTATATTTATTGGCTAGTTTCATTATACTTTGGACTTTACCTTTATGTGTTTTCGTTTCGTTTAAGAAACCTAACAATAAGTTAGCAATTTCTTCTTTTCCTACAACTACATGCCTGATCTGAACTCGATGCGAATACCCTACCATTGATGTGTCCTTTTAATTTTTTACAAGAATCTAAATTTCAGAATCGATTGTAATTAGAGTGACTTCTTTTAATCCCACAAGAAGGTTTATTCCGAGTGGTCTGCCACGGTTTTTCAAATATTGCTTTATTATAATTTCTCGTCCGTTTGTAGCAAAGTGGTTTATTAAAAATAAAGCCTAATTTTCTTTAAAGCAAGCGTTCAAAATCTTATTTCAAAAATTATATCGAAAATTTTATCTTGGAGAGAAAACTTTGTCAAAAACATTGACTCCGCTCGTATTAGCTTCCCAGTCTCCTCGTAGACATGAATTATTAAGATCTCTTATGGATCATTTTGAAATAATACCTAGCAAGGCAGAAGAAGTGGTTAATAATGAAAAATCTCCAGAAGAAAATGTCTGTAGTTTAGCGGAACAGAAAATAAGATGGGTAGAAGAACAGAATCCCGGTCGTTTTATTATTGCGGCAGATACGCTTGTGGCTTTAGAAAATGAAATATTGGGGAAACCTAAAGACGAAGCAGATGCTTGCCGTATTCTGCGGTTACTTTCTGGGAATGCTCATTATGTCATGACAGGAATTGCAGCTGTTGGACCGGGATTAGATAAATTTGTTCAGGCAGACGTTTCTACCGTTAAATTTAAATCCCTATCTGACTATCAAATTAAGGAGTATGTAGCTGGCGGTGAACCAATGGATAAAGCGGGTGCTTATGCTATCCAAGGGGAAGGAGCAAAGCTTATAGAGTTTCAAAAAGGATCTTTTTCCAACATCGTTGGTTTCCCTCTTGAAATAGTAAAACCCATCCTAATTAGAATGGGTTATTTAGATAATGGACTTTAGAAGTGTTGGGTAATAATGCTATTTATCTTTGTTTAACTATTGACTTTTTATTTTGGATCTTATTGAAAAAAAAGGTCCTGTTAGTAAATTTAATTGACTCCTGATAATAACTCGTGGAAAATATGATAGGCAAGAATTTGGACTTTTGGTTTCAAATTCTGACCCGCGAAATCGAAAAGTTTAGGGGTGTAATAGATGGAAGTCCATGGCAGTTGCAAAAAATGTAAAGCCCCGGTTTTTCTAAATAAGACTACCGATTTTTATGGAAACTCGATAATGACGTTGAATTGTTGGAACGGCCATTATAAGTGGATTCATATTGAGGATATCGAGGAAATTGAAACTGTCCAGACCCAAAATCCTCCAGAAAAAAAATTAGTGACATACATCGGATTTTTCGATCTTTCATGAGAAATTCTTCTAGATTTTCCCCCCTTCGTTTTGTTTGTGGTCTTTTTTTTATTTTTTTTTTAACCAATCCTGCATTTTCGCAAACCCTTACACAAATTCCAGAAGGAATGGTATACATTCCGGAAGGCTATTTTCAAATGGGTTCTTCCTCTCAAGGTCCTGAGGATGAAGGCCCTAGTCATTTTGTTTATACTTCCAGTTACTACATTGACCGGTTTGAGGTAAGTAACGCAAAATATGAACAATTTATGATTTCAACGGGCCATCCCCAACCGAAATTCTGGGAAGACGAACGTTTTAATATTCCAAAGTATCCTGTGGTTGGCGTGGGTTGGTCCGATGCAATGGCCTACGCTCGCTGGTTAGGTCGGAGATTGCCAACGGAAGCAGAGTGGGAAAAAGCCGCTCGAGGCACAGATGGAAGATCATTTCCTTGGGGAGGTAAGTGGGACAATGGTTTCTTTTTTTATTTCATTAATATCTATGGAGAAAGCGACAATTACCCTTTCACCGCTCCAGTCGATTATTACAAATCAGGGATGAGTCCTTTTGGCGTTTTTAATATGGCTGGAAATGTTTGGGAATGGTGCCAAGACTGGTACCAAAAAGATTATTACCGTTTTAGTCCCGAACGTGATCCAGAAGGTCCAACGGCGGGAAGAAAAAAAGTTATACGAGGCGGCTCCTGGGTTAATGAGATTGAAGGAGTTCGCGTTTCGCGAAGAGCTCGCAACGACCCGTCCGTAAAGAACGAAATGTACGGTTTTAGAACCGTCCTCCCAATTAAATGAGAGCTGAAAAGCCAAACGTTCTAACAATCGTATCCTGGTCTTTTTATGATTTTGCCAATACGATATTTTCCATGAACGTGATCTCCCTTTATTTTGCTTTGTGGGTTACGGTAGATAAAGGTGGAGCGGATATACTTTATAGCGTTATATTGTCCGGATCGATGTTGGCAGTTGCTTTAAGTGTTCCTGTTTATGGCGCGATATCGGATCATACTGGACGTCGTCGGCTTCCATTAGCGGTTTTAACTTTAATCTGTGTTTCTGCAACTGCCGCGATAGGTTTTTTCGACCAATTGGGAGTTGGGCTTTGTCTTTTTTTCATAGCAAATTATTGTTACCAATCTTCAATGGTTTTTTATAATGGGATGTTACCCGAAGTTTCTCGAGGAGCTAATGTCGGCTTAGTTTCTGGTTATGGAGTTGCCTTAGGATATCTTGGGTCGGTAGTGGGGCTTCTGGCAGTGAAACCTTTTGTTGCCGAAGGTGGTAGATTGGCAGCATTTATTCCTACAGCCTTGATGTTCTTTGTTTTTGCCTTACCTTGTTTGATTTTTAATAAGGATTTCTCTCAGAAAAACGTACCAAAACTTCAATTTGGCGAAACATTTCTCGTTTTAAAAAATACTTACCGAGAAGCTTCAAAATATAAAAATTTAATTAAGTTTGTTTTAATTCATTTTCTGATTTTAGACGTCGTTAATACGATAGTCGCTTTTATGGCTGTGTATGCGAACAAAGTAATAGGATTTGACGATAACCAGATTAATACTTTTATGATAATCGCTACATTGACTGCGATGCTGGGATCCTTTGGCGTAGGCTGGTTGGTAAAAGAGAAAGGCAATCGCATTTCTTATTGGGCGGTTTTAATTTTATGGGCTTTCGTATTACTCCTAGCTGTATTCAGCCAAACAGAGGCTATGTTTTGGGCTGTAGGGCCACTTGCGGGAATAGGAATGGGAGGAGTTTGGGTTGTAAGTCGTTCTTTTTTGATAGAACTGGCGCCAAAAGAAAAGGTAGGCGAATTTTTTGGCTTATACGGATTGGCTGGAAAAATGTCATCAATTTTTGGGCCGCTAATTTGGGGAACGGTAGTTTGGATTTTTAGTTCGACAGAAACATTTAAATATCGGGCCGCTGTATTTGTTCTTTTCTTAATATCTTGTACCGGTATTTTATTTTATAAAAGTTTGTCAAAAGATTTAAAAGCTTTAGAAACATAATATTGGATAACGAATACTGTGATTCGCCGAAAACGTATTGACAATATTGTGGCAGCGGATTACGTTAAAATATGACATTTAACTAGCTAGTGAAGTAGATTAGAAATCCCCCTTAACCTATCAGAGAGAAAAGCTATGCTTTCTATTTGCACAAGAAAATCGCTAACTTTTTCCCTTAATATTATTTTATTTTTTGTTTGGACTGTTCAAGTAGAAGCTCATGCAGGTCATAAACATGCCAAGGACGATCCAAACATTAAGGTTCCAGCTGTGGTTGCCAGGGTGAATGGAAAAGATATTTCTAGTCAATATGTTTTGGGAAACTTAAAACAGTACATTCGACATCAAAAGAATGCAGGGCATGATGTAACCCCAGCTCTAGAAAAAGCAGAAGTTAAACGGTTAATTGATAGTGAAATTGGACGTGAGCTGCTTCTTCAACATGCAGATCATTTAGGAATTAAAGCAACTTCTGAGCTATTGGATAAAAAAATTAATGCTATCAAGGCAAAGTTTAAGTCCGATCAGCAGTTTGAAGAAGCGCTTAAGAAGAGAAAAGCCACTGTTGAAAAGTTAAAGCATGAATTTAAGCCAGATGTATTGGTAGATGCAGTAATCGAAAAAGAAATACTTCCTCATATTAAAATTGACCCAAAGAAAGTAGAGGAATTTTACGAAAAAAATAAGCGTCTATATTGGGAAGAAGAAAAAGTCCGAGCAAGCGTTATTTTGAGGAAAATTGATTCGAGTAAAGGTTCACAAGCTGAAGAAATAGCTAAAAAAGAACTAGAAGACATATCAGAATATGCGGAGAAAGGAGCCAATTTTGACGAACTGGCTCGAAAAAGCTCCCAAGATAGTTTGGCAAAAAAAGGCGGAGATTTAGGTTATTTTTCGCGAGGAAAAATGTTGGCGGCTTTTTCTGAAAAGGCATTTTCGATGAAAGTAGGAGAGATTTCTCCTACTTTTAAAACCCATTACGGGTTGCATATTTTAAAAGTAACGGGTAAAAAGCCTGGAGGCTTTTTGTCTTTTGAAGTCGTTAAAAAAAGTATCAAAGAGAAGATTAGGAAGCAGATGATAAAAAAACAAACGGAAATATACATTCACGACCTTCGGAAAAAGGCTGATGTGAAAGTGTATTTTTAGAAAACCTAAAGCGCGTCAAAATAAATTTTATTTTTTACCTTTAGGCGGATTTAATACATTTAGTTTTCTTTTAACAATCTTTCCTTTATCTTTTTCAAAATCAACCTTAAGATAAGCCATGTTTGGAAAAAGTTTGTAAACAACTCCATCCTTTTTCTTTCCCGCAAAATCAAATTTAATGGTGTCTCCTACTTTCATATAAATCCTCTCTATAAATCGCCCAAAAGAACGTGAATCGTTCTTGGAACGCATTTGTATTTAAGAAACCAGTAAGGTTAGTAGAATTTGACCCTTGAGTCAATTTAAATCCTTTATTTTAGCGTTAATTTATAAATGAAACTGTCAATTATTGTGCCCGTATATAATGAACAGGCTACTCTTGAAGAAATTGTCCGGAGAATTCGGGAAACGCCTTTGAATAAAGAGATTATTGCCGTTGATGATGGGTCGTCAGACGATTCACCTAAACTCTTAGAAAAGATGCAAAACGAGATTGGATCAGACTTCCTTTCCATCCGTCATGAAAAGAATAAAGGGAAAGGTGCTGCTATTCGAACGGGATTAGAAGCAGCTCAAGGAGATTTGATTCTTATTCAAGATGCAGATTTAGAATACGACCCAAGTGAATACACACGATTAATCCAACCATTTTTAGGTGATGAGAATGTTGAAGTGGTTTATGGATCGAGAATTTTGTTACAAGATAACGCCCGATCTTCCTTTATGTTTTATTGGGGGGGGAGATTGCTAAGCGGGATAACCAATTTTCTTTATGGATCTCAAATTACCGACGA
>CAWVUN010000043.1:0-8823 GCA_963932495.1 uncultured bacterium | reverse complement strand
CAACCTCGGCATCTATCGCCTGTTGTAAAAGCTTAATTCTCTCTTCTTCGCTCCCTTTAAATTGTCCGCCTTCCCTTTTGTGTCTATTCGTTACAATCGTGGGATTATCAGCAGCTTTAATTAGGCTAGAAAGATCCACATCGTCAATCAAGTCTAACCGTAATTCAATGATATCCGCTATATCTGACGCTTTGGATATATCCGCCAAAGCTCTTTCCATAGTGGGACCAACAATGGGCACACAAATCATCAATTTTTCCTTTTACAAGTTAAGTTGGTTCAAATTTAGGTAAGAATGATTAAAAGCAAACTTAAATTTTTTTATCGAGGGCTTGCGGCAATATTTCCACCGTCAATTGTCAGAACACTACCAGTCGTTTTTTCAGCCAAAGCTAAATGCAAGAAACCTTCCGCCACATCAGTATCGTATACTTCTTGTGAAAGAAGATTATTTTTAAAATAATCATCCGGCTTTAAACCTCTTGCCTCAGCGCGCTCTTTAATAAATTCTTCAGAAAACATACCTGTACGTACGCGGTCGGCATTGACTGCATTGGAACGAATATTCGAAGACCCATAATCTAATGCATATTGTTTGGTCAAAGCAACCACTGTAGCCTTAGGCAACGCATAGGGGCCAAAATCTTTTCCGGGATTGAATGCAGCTTTAGATGCGTTAAAAAGTAAAACGCCTCCAGTTTTTTGCGATAGAAAAATTTTAACGGCACGGGAAGCTAACCCTTGGTGAGCGAAAAAATTCAATTCAAAGCTTTTACGCAACTCTTTAGGATCGACATGACCAATACTTCCTTGAATAGCATTTCCTGCATTCGATATTAGAACATCCAAACCGCCGTATGTTCTTAATAAATTAGAAAAACTTTCATCTAAGGCGTCTTCATCGGTGAGGTCCAAAGCCTGAATAGTGACTCCACCTTTTGCTACTTTTTTTAACTCGTTTGAAGCCGCAATTAGTTTTTCTTCGTCAATATCAAGTAAAAATACATTTGCTCCATTTTGAGCAAATAATCTCGCAGTTCCCAACCCAATTCCTGAAGCGGCTCCCGAAATCAAAACAACCTTTCCTTGAAGTTTCGGCGGAGCACTTTTTCCAAGTTTGGCCTGCTCTAACGACCAGTATTCCATATCAAATAAATCGTCGTCCTTTAAAGGATCAAACTTTCCAACACTAAAAGCCTTACGAACAACTTGGAAAGATCGTTGGTAAACATCGGCTGCAATACGGGTCTCTTTTACCGTTTTACCAATAGTGACGAGACCAACTCCCGCAATCAAGGAAACTCTTGGCAATGGATCCAATTCTGTTTTATCAACGCCTTTATTTTCTTTATTGGTCTTAAAATAACAATGATAGCTTTCTATGTAATCGTTTAAAGCTTGTGTGATTTCCTCACGAAGAGCGTTCTCATCATTTAAACTTTTAGGATTGAATAACAAAGGTTTTTGTTTGGTTCGAATCACATGATCTGGAGTGATTGTTCCAATCTGCGACCAGGTAGCGCATTCTTGGCTATTCGCGAAAGCGAGCGCATCTTTATCGTCTCTATAATGGATTGTCCAAGAAACACCTGAATGCTCTTGATAAAGTCCTCTTAAAATAGGCCCAACTTTATTTAAGATTTCTGTCATTCCAGCACTTGGCAAAACCTGTTGAGGGGTATAAGACTTTAACGAACATTTAGCAACATATTCTTCAGCCCGAGTCACCGCTTCTATATGATATTCGTAGCTTTCTTTCGCTGTCTCTCCAAAAGTGAAAAGCCCATGATTAATCAAAACCAAACCCTTAACGGCAGGGTTCTTTTCATATGCTTCGGCTGCCGCCTTAGCTAACAAAAACCCCGGCATAATATAGGGAACAACACCTAAAAAATCCCCATAAATCTCTTGGCATAGCTCCGCAGCATTTGGCTGATTCGCCAAAATTAGAATTTCGTCGGCATGAGAATGATCGATAAACTTATGAGGTAAAAAAGCGTGTAAAAGAGTTTCTACCGAGGGGTTTGGCGACTTAGCATCCAACAAATTAACCCGTTGATCGTTGACCATATCTTCATCGCTCAGAGCCCCTAACTCCCTGAGTTTCAATATATAATCTAACTTAACGCCTGGCAACCCTGGGGGCTCGATTGTATCTAGGTCCCAGCCGCTCCCTTTGACATACAAAACACGAGTTTCTTCTCCTACTCGATTTTTTATATTCGATTTAACAGAAGTATTACCGCCTCCATGAATCACCAACGCGGAATTTGATCCAATCAAACGCGAAGTATAAACTCGAAGCGCAATATCCTCAGATACGTCCGAATATTTACCGATAGCCGCTTGGGCTTCTTGATCATTCCATCTATTTTCCATAACGCCACAAAATACCAAAACTAGGTTTAAAGTTAAAGCGGGAAAACAACTCTTTCCTACCTCATCGTAAATCAAAAATTAAAATCGAGCCGTCGCCAATTATAACGTCAGGTTTTCTCTCGCGCAACGGGGCAAAATATTCAGCCGGTCGATTATAAAGACCCTGCAATAACGTTGCGCTCACTACAATCACTCCATTCAATTCCAATTTTGAAGTCCCTGTCCACTTTTCCTGTAAGAAAAAAGGTAAGGATTCATATTTTACCCCATAGGCTTCTGGGTTGGCTGTTCCAAAATATCCCAATCGAAGAGTTTCGATTCCATTCTCTTTTTGCCAATTCGCTAACGCAGGAAGATCTTGCCCCCAATCTAAACTTGAATCAACCAAATGTAAGCGTTTCTCATTCGGAGAAAAACTCTGATTAAAATAAGAAATGTAATTCGGGTGGGCGACTAAAATCTCCAAAGCTAACCAGCCAACTAAGGCAATTAATGCGAATTTAAATTTTGGTATTCTCGCCAAAGAACCAGCGAATAAAAACAAAAATGGGTAAACCGACAATAGATAACGCGATCCAAGATTAACTTTCTTCCCAATCAGCGCTAGGGCAAAACAAAAAACCGCTAAGGCAATCCAACCCATTTCTTTAGCAACTCGGGGCTTATCCAAAAGTCGCCAGACACACGCCCCAAAAAGTATTAACAGTAAAGGAATGGGGGTTTTGTATAAAAAAGCTTTCAGAAAATAAACATACCATCCATTTTCGGATATATGTCCATCCAAATAATATAGCCGACCTGATTTTAATGAATTCCACCCTTGGTTTAATCCCTCAAAGTAATCTGGCATTGGAACCATCATTCCAGTTCCACGAATAGGACCGAGGGAAAACCCATATAACCCCCATACAACGATAAAAGCAATTAGAACTATCTCTAGCCAAACGACCCATGCTAATAAAACCCCTCTTCTTCTAATTAATGGGTCAGATCCAATTTTTGACACAAAAGGGACAGCAGGAATTAATTGCAATTTCCCAAAATACTGCACAAGAGATAAAACAACTAGAGAAATTGGTATCGATAGCAAAGCTAAATGCTTAGAACCTATTCCTGCGCCTAAACAGAGCCCTGTAATCACAGTTTTTTTATGAGATGGGCTTTGTATTAACTTCCAAAGAGCAAAATAATATGCAAACAAAAAAAACGCTAGCCCAGCGTCTGTAGTTACCAAACGGCTATTCGCCAAAATTGTTGGAGAAAAACAAAATAAAGCCAACGATAGAATTCCTCCTTGAAAACCATACAAATCATTGGCCCACCAATAAATCAATACTCCCAATAAAACAGATAAAAACACGGTCACTAATCTGGCGCGAAAAATCATTTCCTTACCATCATTAGCCCCTCCCCATAAAACTGAGCGGGAATAATGAAAAAAAGGATGCATATTCGACTCAACAGTAGACAGTTTCACATTCATTGTAAAATGGACGGGCAATCCCTGTAGAAAGTTTACTAAAGGGGGATGTTCCTTATTAAGCGTATACCCTTTTCCCGAAAGTGGGTATAAACCACGTACCAGGTGGTTACTTTCGTCAAATGTCGCAGATTTTTTTACCAAGCTTGAAACAGCCAAAAAAATAAAAACTCCAAGCAACAAAAACACAGATAAAAAACGTCTTTTTTTTATAAAGAAAAGAAAATCCACAAGGAAACCCAAAAGGCTTAATCGAAAACTAAAACAGAATTTAATATAAATATTGTCGGATAATTTTAAAGCAGTCAATATCAAGTTAAATCATCAGAATTACAATATTTTTGAAAGCATTTTTTTATGAAAAATAAAGAAAGTATATGTTGATAATTCGAACCAAACCGACATTATATAAAACTCAAAAAGAGGGTTTTAATATTAAAAAAACTTCAAACTTTACTAACCACTTATTAGCAATTTGAAAAGAGTTTCCTAATCCATCAAATATGTGATTTTTTATTGGCAAATGCACCAAATTAATAATTAATCTCATAGTTTATATTACACTTTTGAGTTATATCCCTTTTAAGCATCAAATTAAATAGTATTTCTAACTCGACGTTGCCCTGCGAACAATATCAGTATTCAAAATCATAGTTTTCCAAAACTTTAAAATTTATTTAAATGGAGAAAATCGTTTCATTTTTAAGCTTTCAAATCTGCAATATTGGCTTCAATCGATTATTTGAAAAATGTTACTCTATCGAATCGTAAAGTCCAAGTTTACCGCTGTTAATAATATTTTATTTCTAAATTGTTCAAACATAACGTTTCACTCTTTTTTATTTTCCTAAAGACTTGATTCTCCCACATGAAAAAAATTTTCCAATTTGATTTGAAACACTGAAAGGGCAGTTGATTTTTTAATCGCAATTGAGCAGAAAGAATATGAGTTAGTCGACGTTTTTTTATCTAAATTTATTAATAAATTTAATACAATTTTTTTAATCGTCATATTTTTAATGTTTGGGGTTGGAATTTATCTCCGCTGGGAGGCTCTGGATGCCACCCAAACAAACCTATGGATTACAAGGGTATTGATAGAGCATTTGCGCTTCTAGAGGGAGAGCTTTATCCGTTTAAAGGTCCTATCTGGAACAAACGGTAGATTGCCTCGACCGTTTCTGTATATTTAGTTAGCTCTACCTCGTCTAATTCATCCTTCATATGAAGCTGTTTTTTATTTTAATTTTTTTCTTAATATTGGGCCTGTAATAGGCTTTTACTTTGTTTTAAAAAAACATTTTGGCTTTTATTTTAGGGTATTGCCGTAATGTTAGTTTTAGTAAACCTCCTCCATATTGATGCCGTCAGCTATTAGATAAATCCATCTTTTCTGTTTCCTATCATAGTTATATTTCTTTGGCTTCTTTTAGAACTATCGTTTAATAAAAACACGAAAGTCCTACCTCTTATCATTTTGACATTGTCATTAGGGATTCAGATTCACTATTCAATATCTTCGTTTTATTTAATTCTGCTGATAGTCATCTTTATTTACAAGATTAAAATTCCTATTAAAACTATTGTTGTAAGTTTGATAATAGCTGGGATTTGTTTATTGCCTTACGGTATCTATAAACAGCAAACGTTTATTCTAATTGGAGATAGGATTAAAAACTTTAGGCAATTAAAAAAATTTGAAGACACAAAAAATATTCCAGTTGTAGCGATTAGGGCAAACGCTAGAGAAGAGGACATTTAAAGAGCCATGGATGAAGGATTTAAAGACTATTCAATCAAACCTATTAAGATTAAAAAAACTACTAAGCTCAGTCCAAAAATACTTAGAACCACAATAAAATTCTTACTCATTTGAGAATTAAATTTCTGATTAAGACTGGAATATAAAATCATACTCGCCAACTAAACCATCTTTAAATTCTTCCGAAGAATTAACTTTATAATCAACGATAAGACTCTCCTGCTCTCTTCTAGATAGTTGATCGTCTCTCAGAATAAAATCTCGCGCGTTAAGTTTTTGAATGATTTCATTGTCGTTTAAAGTATCGCCTCTAAAATAAAGTTGAGTTATGAGTTGCGCTCTTCCTGGAGCCATAATTAAAAAGTGCAAATGGGGCGGTCTAAAAACTTTACCTCTGCGATCAATTGGATAGTAACCAGGAACAATTGTTTTGAACCAATAGTGTCCATTTTTGTCAGTCGTGTTTCGTCCCCAATATTGAAAATTTTCGTCATGAGTTCTCTCAACTCGCTGGTTAGTCTTCGGGTGAATAAAACTCAAATTTTCTGTATCGCCTTTATGATTGTATCTACCAGAAGCAGATGCATTCCACATGATAATGGTAGCTCCCGGAGAAGCAACACACCCTTTTTTTTCAGACCCAAGCACACGACCTTTTATATAAACCACCTGCCCTTTGGCAATACCTGAATGACTTTTAATAAAAGTAAGGTCGTTATCGTTTGCCCCCCAAATAGGAAGCCGAGGATCTAAATTTTCCCGAATATCATGAACTTCGTCTCCATCGCCAGGAAAAAAAGGACCAATAGTTTGGCGAGGAGTGTTTTGAAAATCACAAACTTTGCCCAAAGCCGATGAAACTATCATAGTAGAAATAGCAGCTCCTAACGAACCGAGACTAAATTTCAAAAAATTACGGCGAGAAAAACTATCTCGAATAAATTTCATAACAAAACCTTCACTTAAAATATTAAAATACTTTTTTTATCTCTAAGCTAAATATGAGTATTCTCTTTACCCATTCATTTTTAATTCATTATGGTTCTAAAACCATCCCTATTAAAGGAGAAAATTAACCATGAAATCAATTGGTTATGTTGGCGGGAAACCGCTTAACTCCCCCGATGCATTTATTGAGTTTGAACAAGATATTCCAGAACCTGTCGGGAGAGATATATTAGTCCGAATTGAAGCAATTTCTGTAAATCCATTAGACACTAAGGTTCGGGGAAAAACTTCCGAACCTCAGAACCCACCACTAGTTCTAGGCTGGGACGCGGCTGGAGAGGTCATATCAATTGGCGAGGAATCAAAACTATTTAAGCCTGGCGATAAAGTATTCTACGCAGGTTCTATCGACCGTCCAGGTAGCAATAGTCAATATCAATTAGTTGACGAACGAATTGTAGGTAGTATGCCAACAACCCTATCATTCGAAGAAGCGGCAGCAATACCTTTAACCACGATCACAGCTTGGGAAGCCCTTTTTCATCGTCTCCAAATTCCATTAAGCCCAAAAAATCAGCCACCAAAAAATATTTTGATACTAGGAGGAGCTGGAGGAGTGGGGTCAATCGCCATCCAATTAGCTAATAAAATAGCTGGACTGCAAGTCGTCGCCACAGCATCACGACCCGAAACTGAAAAGTGGTGCCGAGATCTAGGAGCACATCAAGTTATCAATCACCATGAAAATATCCCGAGTCAACTGAGAAAAACTGACTTTGAAAATGTTGATTACGCGTTGATTTTTAACGACACCGATAAAAATTTTCCCCCTGCGGCTGAAACAATAGCTCCTCAGGGTAAAATTTGTACCATTGTTGAAAACCAATTTCCGTTAGATATGGGACTTCTAAAAGCTAAAAGTGCTTCTTTTCATTGGGAATTCATGTTCACTCGGCCAGTCTTCAAAACCGCCGATATAATAGAACAACACCATTTGCTAAACCATGTAGCTCGTCTCATCGACGATGGAATCATCAAAACTACTGTTAAAGAAGTCTTGGAGCCCATAAACATAAAAAACTTAATTAAAGCGCATACAACACTGGAATCAGGAAGCTCCATTGGAAAAATCGTTCTAAAAGGTTGGCTATAGCTTTGAGTAAAATATAAAAAAATCAATAGATTAACTAAAATTCTATTTTCTAGTTTTTTGTTGAGTGATAAACGCAGGCTAATATGCTATTCTTCACCCATGCTGGCAAAAATTCACGTGACATTAAAAGACGGCGTTTTAGATACTCAAGGGAAAGCCGTGCATCATGCCCTTAATGATCTTGGATACCAAGAAGTTCAAGGAGTGAATTTAGGGAAATACGTCGAGGTGGAATTAGATGGATTAACTCCAGCAGAAGCAGAAGATCGCGTTCGCGAAATGTGTCAAAAACTTCTGGCTAACCCCGTCATCGAATCCTATCGATTTACCCTGGATTCCCAGGAATAATCATTCAACTTTACGGACCCATCGAACATGAAATGCGGTATCGTTGTATTACCAGGCTCTAATTGCGACAGAGATTCTTTTTATATCCTGAATGATGTTTTCGGGCTAGAAACTGAATGGATCTGGCATAAAGAAGATTCCTTAAATCAATACGATTTAGTCGTTTTACCTGGTGGGTTTTCTTACGGGGATTATTTAAGACCCGGAGCGATAGCTAAATTTTCAACCATTATGAAATCCATTATTAAATATGCGGATGATGGTGGAAAACTCCTTGGGATTTGTAATGGATTCCAAATATTATTGGAATGTGGGCTATTGCCTGGCGCTTTAATGCGGAACATTTCCCACGCTTTTATTTGCGATACAGTCCCAGTAAAATTAGAAAATAACCTAACGCCTTTTACATCCTACGGCCAAAAAGAAGCGGTATTAAACCTTCCTATTGCCCATGCAGATGGTCGCTACTTTGCCGAAACAGAAACCATAAAGGAATTAGAAGACAACGACCAAATCGTTTTACGCTATTGCAACCCATCCGGGAAAATCTCGGATGAAAACAATCCAAATGGCTCTTTGTCCAACATTGCGGGAATCGTCAATAAATCCAAAACCATCTGTGGAATGATGCCTCATCCGGAAAGACAATCGGATCCACTCTGGCCAAATATTGACGGGCAAGTTATTTTTCGCTCTCTCATTGAATCTCATTAAAATATGCCATTACCACCATCGCCAATAATAAATATTGAG
>CAWVUN010000042.1:0-8848 GCA_963932495.1 uncultured bacterium | reverse complement strand
AGGCAAGTCTGGAAGAAGAGTAATCTCAGAAACACTGTTCGCTAGCGACCCTTCCGACTCCGCGTCTACCCAAAGAATGGTTTCGTAAACATTTCTTTGCCTGTAAGCAAATTCAGCGGCTATTTGGGTTTTTCCGACTCCTCCTAATCCTGAAATTGCCTGTGTTAAAGCGGTTTCATTTCCTAATTCTAATCTCACTTTTATTTTTTCCAAGGTTTCTTCTCTACCGGTAATAAAAAGATTCCGACGAAATGGGTAGGTTGAAAAAATTTATAGACTTTCTATCCTGCTCAAAATTATCCGGAGAAGCCTCAGGAGTTCTCGTTAACAATCCCTTCAACTTTGAAAAATCTTTATCCAATAAATAATGATTGGTTAATGTCAAAATTAACGGAATATGTTTGACGTTTTCTTCAGCAAATAAAATTGGAAAAAACTTTTTATTTTGTCCCTGATTTTTGTAAAGGGTGGCGGCTATCAACGATGCCTCCCAAGCTTATCCTTTGCCAAAATAAGGAATTTATTTTTTTCGGTATCTGCGTAGATAAGTTTCCGTGCAGGCCACCAACACAAAATCGACTTCTTCAATTTTATCTTCTATCGAGAAGGGCCAAACTTTTTCTGGAGGGCCGTTTAGGTCTTCGTCTATGTCGCAACCGATTCCTTCCTTTTTTAATCGATCAGAAAGGGCTAGAACGCGATCTCTATGTTCGTCGGAGTCGTGACTATAAATGAAGAAAGACTATGAGCCAAGGAAAAACACAGAAAGGAAAAAGCTATTTTTACCGCAAAGACGCGGAGCACGCGAAGGACTAAAGATCGCGAGAGAAATACTCAATTAAGATATTATTAAAAAGAAATCTGTTTGGGTATTAATTTTTTAGAGGAGATGCTTGGTGGAAAAACCAAGATTCCTCGACATCTCTCGGAATGACGTGTGATGGGGAATGGGATTAGCCTAAGATGAATTTGGATCGGTTGTTTCTTTTTTACGAAACTAGAGGTAATCTTGCTTCGAAAGGCTCAGGCTGACATTTTTTATTTTTTGCTTTTAGTTCCTAGATCAATCAACTGGCGAAAGCAAGTCAGTCGCTCAGCATGACATTTTATTTATTCTAGACTGGCATTTTGAATTTCAAACCAGCATTTTTATTGAGCTATGAAGATAATTTCTTTTGGCGGAGGATTTCGTAGAAGACTACGGCGCAGGCGTTGGAAACGTTTAAAGAATTGTCGGAGTATTTCATCGGTATGGTCAATGAGAAATCAAACGACTTCTTTACTAGAGGTCGGACGCCTTTACCCTCTCCACCAAACACGACAACTGTCGGTTGATTAAATTTATGTTGGTAGACTTCTGTCGCTCCATCTAAATCGACTCCACCTATCCAAAATCCGGTTTCTTTTAAATCTTCCAATGCTCTTACCATATTAACCACTTCCGCTATGGGCAAAGACTCCAACGCTCCTGAGGAACATTTTGCGACGGTTTCATTTAAAGGTGCACTTCTTCGGTTAGGCACAATTAACCCATGTATTCCCATCACTTCGGCAGACCGTATAATAGCTCCCATATTGTGCGGGTCTTGAACTTCGTCTAGAGCCACCAAGATTGGTGCTTCATCAAGTTCTTTAGCTTGCGCAATCAATTCTTCTAAGGATAAACACTCTTTAGCGGATCGGAAACCCACAACGCCTTGTTGAGAATTTTTTCCAAACTTTTTCGAAAATAATTTAGGATCTAAAAATTCAACTATCACCGATTGCTGTCGGGCGGTGGCAACGATCTTTTGCAATCGTGGATTCTTCTTACCCTCCTCGATCACAATTTTTTGAAACTGAGATTTTTTTTTCAACGCTTCAGTTATGGGATTGATACCGTAAATTAAATTGGAGTTCTCGTTTTCCATAGCCGTTTCTAAAATAAATTAATGGGATCGACGTCCACTCGGAATTTTAATCCTTTGGGAGCTTTTTTTAAAAGCTCTTCGATTTCTTTACCAGGTTCTATCATTTGTTGCAAACGTCCTACATCCTGCGACCGCAAAATAATGTGCCATCGAAAATTATCTTTCACTTGATATATCGCCGCTCGCGATGGCCCTAGGACTTCAACTCCACTAATTCGAGACGTTCTACGCTTAAAGACATTTCCAATATCTTGCGCTACAGCCAAACCGCGCCCTTCGAACGAGCTTTCGATTTCAACCGCCGCTAGCCTTGTATACGGCGGGTACCGAAGCTTTTCACGAAGCTCTAGCTCTTTTTGGTAAAACGTTGCATAATCGTGCCGTTGAGCTAATTGATACACAAAATGATCGGGATTCGAGGTTTGTATCAACGCCAACCCAGAGCTTTCACCTCTACCCGCTCTACCAGAAACTTGAGCTAACAATTGAAACGACTTTTCTCCCGACCTGAAATCTGGAATGTTCAACGATATATCCGGTTGAACAACGCCTACTAACGTGACGTTATGAAAATCGTGTCCTTTGGTGATCATCTGCGTCCCTATCAAAATATCGATTTCCCCTTTTGTCATTTTGTCGAAAACAGCTTCAAAGTCCGCGCGTTTCTTTGTAGTGTCGCGATCCATCCGCCAGAGACGCGCATGTGGAAACGAAACAGCAACCTCTTCTTCCAATTTTTCGGTACCAAAACTTCTAAACCGAACGGCTTCGCCCCCACAATCGGCGCAGGTTTTTGGAATTCGTACAGCGCAGTTACAATAATGACATTCTAACCGTTTTCTACTGGCATGATACGTTAACGAAACGCTACAACGCAGGCATTGCCAAACAAATTCGCATTTCTTACAAAAAATAAAATTTGCAGCACCGCGCCTATTCAAAAATAAAAATGTTTGTTCTTTCCTTTTTAATCGGTCTCGTACCGCGTTCTTCAACTCAATGGATAAAAGTGAATAATTCCTCCGAACTTCTCGTTCTTTGATCATATCCACAATTTTGACTATTGGAAGCGGGCGATCAAACACTCTACTCTTGAGTTCCAAATAACTATACTTTCCAATTTCGGCATTTCTACGCGATTCCAACGAAGGCGTGGCCGAACCTAATATTACCGTAGCACCTAAATTAAAAGCACGCACGATGGCGGCGTCACGGGCATGATAACGCGGTGTTGAATCTTGTTTATATGAAGAATCGTGTTCTTCATCGATTATAAAAACGCCCGGATTTTTAAACGGAGCAAAAACGGCAGACCGTGCGCCGACAACAATGGAAACAAGTCCTTCTAGAATTTTTCTCCATTCTAGGAATCGTTCTATAGATGTCAATCCGCTATGCAAAATCGCCACGGAATCGCCAAAGCGTTTTCGAAAAACACTGGCCGTTTGCGGCGTCAAAGAAATCTCCGGAACCATCATCACCGCTTGTCGGTCTTGTTTCAACACGGTTTGTATCGCGTTCAAATAAACTTCTGTCTTACCGCTCCCAGTAATGCCATGCAATAAAACGGTTCCATATTTACGGGATTCGATCTGCTTCGAGATCTCTCTAAAAACCTGTTTTTGATCTGACGTTAATTCCGGAGGCTTTTCTCTTACCGTGGAATCGTTTACAACGCCGGCTCCTTGCCGCTGAACCTTTAATTCTTCAACTATAACCAACCCCTTTTTCTTTAGCTCGTTGATGGTTGGAGACGGGTTTGGAATTATCTTTTTCAATTCCGTTAGAGTTTTATCTCCTACCAAGAGAATTTCGTAAGCTACCTTTTGCTTTTGACTTCGCCCCAACAATTTAAGAACTTCGGCATTATCTTGAGCAAAGTCGGACAGTCGGATATTCTTTTCAGTAACGAAGGAAACAGAGCTTCGTTCTATTTTCATTTCGCTATCAACCCAGCCTGCTTTATTCAACCGATTCACTGCGCTGAAGCTGAACTCCTTTTTTAACTTATTTTTAATCAACTTTAATGGGAGTGGTGATTTTCGCGCAAGCGTTTTTAATATTTGAATATCAATATTTTCTTTAAGGTTATTTTCTAAAGCCTTCCTCCCCGCTTCGGTTATCCAGAATATTTGAGAACCTTCGTCTTCCAAACCCGCTGGTAGAGCCGCTCTAATTGCTTCTCCCCAAGATGATTTATAGTAATCCGCAATCCATTTCGTCAACTCCATCAAATTTGAAGAGACAACAGCCTCTGGATCTAACACGTCTTGCAACGATTTGATCTTAAATTTTGCCGATGCTGTTTCTGGCAATCCAACCACATAGCCAGTCAATCGTCTCGATCCAAAGGGAGCCAGGACTCGCGCTCCAGGGACTGCTAATTCTCTCAATTCCTCGGGAATGGAATAAGTAAAAACATCCTTGATTGGTAGATTGAACGCAACGTTGGCGTATCTCGTTTTTGTAGAGCTATCCATAACAGAGGGTGAGCTAGCGGCTTTTTAAAGCCTCTTTAAGATTTTTAAATTGGCCGTAGCTAAACTATTTTGAGGATCAAGAGTCAACGCCTTATTAAATAACTTTTCAGCTTGCGCTAGTTTATCCATATTGGCATTAGCAATTCCCAAGTTCACTAGAGCGTCGGGAGAGTCTGCATGATACTTTAAAGACTCTTCTAAATATTTTTCGGCTTTTCCCCAGCGCTGTGCTTCTATTTCGAGACCAGACAACTTGAAATAAACCATCGCTAAATTTGCTTTGACGTCTTTAGTCGATACATCGAGCTCTAATGATCGCTTAAAGTAAGATGCGGAGTCTTCCCATTCTCCCTTCGCGTAGTGGTACAAACCTTTATTGAAATGCACTTTCGAGTCCTCTGAAAATAAGACCAGAGCTCTGTCTAAATAAACGTTAGCTTCGTCGGTTTTTCCTTTTACCTCTAAAACATAAGCCATATTGTTAAAGTCGTCGGCCCTGATTGGGTATAAATTATCGATGCCTTGAAATGAATAAAACAGCACGGACGCCGTTAAAAGAGCTACGGTTCCATCACGAAATACTCGCTGGCGAAAAGCCTGAACAATCGTATCTAAGCCGTAACCAGCAAATAAAACATAATAAGGAATTACCGGTATCCTGTATCTCGATTCATTCAAAAAAATGAGTATCGCTAAAGATAAAGAAATGAGATAAGCCCCTAAAAGAAAATCCATTTTTTTTCTTTTGATTGCGACGACAAGGCCCGTCAGACCCAAAGCTGAAAACAAGGCGTAATGATTCAACAACCACGACGTTAATGGCGAAAATTCTTTATATAAATAAACCGATATATTTGTAGGCGGTTCAAAATCGTTAAAAAAGAAAAATAGTTTACGCACATAAAGAAGGATAAAAGCAATCGGGTCGGAAAAAATATGGTTGATAAGATACTTAATGTTGGAGCCATATCCTAAAACGCTTTCCTTTTGATAATCTTCCACTACTTTTAGGTCAAAGCCGACTCCTGAATAAGCCGTCAAATTTCCAGATATAAAAGTATGCGGTCCACTAGCATCGAACAAAACAAATTTACCGTGGACGATATAGCATTGGATCAATAAGGGAATGAACGACAGTATCAATGTAGCCCAAAAAATTTTCCATTTCCGTTTTCGTTCCTCTGGCACAATATCTCCAAAACCCTGCCCGCTTAAATAAATGCATACCAATGGAAGACAAAGTAATGTATTTGGGCGGGCTTGGAAAAAAAACGATAAAACCAGAACCGTAAAAAACAACGTCCGGGTGTCGCGTTTATGTGGTAAACGCAGCAGACAGTAAAACGACAAAACCCCTAAAAACGAAATAAACGAAGCCCTGAGCAAAATGCCTTCGTAAATAATTTGGGTGGAAAAGAGAGAAAACCCTATAAAGGCGAACAATCCAGCGAGTGGGCTGAAAAGGTGTCTACCAATCAAATAAATTAAAACGGAGCTAACGGCTCCCAGAAAAAACTGGACTCCGTAAATAAAATAAAAGTTCCTTGAAGAAACCCAATATAAAACACCTAAGAAATATTTATATAAAGGTGAAAAGGCGTTGTTCTGCGCGCGAGCCAGCCAGTCGCCTTGGGAAAAGCTAATCGCCCCTTTATCAAAGTTCCAATGATCCACCGCTTCGGGAAAAGTATCAAAAAGAGGATTTCCCGCTAAATCAAAGAGGTAAATCAGGCGAATCAAAAAAGCGAATCCAAATAGAGAGAAAAGAAAATCTATAGAAGGATTAGAAAGGGGTTTTAATTTCAAAACAATACTATTAGGAAAATCGGTTGGCTAAAAAGACACGAAAAAGAAACAAAATGAGCACAATCTTTAAAAGTCATATATTAACTAATAATCTGACTCTATTACGTGGCGGTTTATTTTTTTGAGGAGCCTTAAAAATTGGGTTTTTTTATAGCGGTTCTTTCTGGTATTCTAATGCATATAAAATAAAACCAATAAACATTTCCCCCATTTATAAAAAATAACTATGAGTCAAAGTCAACCTGCAGGTATCGAACATATTTACGCCGACGAGAACGGAGTCCTCTGGAACAAAGAAGCTTGGGACCGGGTAAAACACGCTCCGGAATTTGTGCGACCTGGAATTCGAAAGTTGATGGTTCAAAGAGCCGTTATGCGAGGCTATAAATTCATCACTTCCGACTTTTTGACCGAAATCCGGAACGAGTCAATGATGTTAGTTTCCAAGCGAGTCAAACAATTCGGATTTGAAGAACTTTCTATGGGTGCTTTCGATGAAGCCAAAAAGAAAATGAAGGAAAGTCCTCGCAAAATCGAAGTCATTGAGGAAATCGAAGATTTCCTTGCCATGCGGACAGAGAAAAAAGACGATATAATCGATAAGTTTTCCAATTATATGGATGTTGCCCCCACGATGGGTATGGCTTGGAACAAGGAAGCTCTCGCTAAAATGGAAAAGGTTCCTCCTTTCGTAAGAGGAATGGCTAAACAAACTATCGAGGCTCGAGCCAGGCAAACCGGCGACAAGATGGTAACAGCCGACATCATTGACGAAGTTTTTACCAACATCATGCCCGCTTCCGCTAAAAAAGCGATGGGTATGGAAGTCAATGAAGAAGACGAACAAAGGGATGTCGATAATGTAACCTCAATGGACGACGAGCCAGAATTAACTCTTAAATGGCAAGCTGAGCCTTTAGAGAAAGTCAGAAAAATCCCGATTACTTTCGTCCGAGCGATGGCTATTCAAAGGATCGAACAAGAAGTTAGCAAAGAAGGTGCAGAAGAAGTTACAATGGAAATGTTTTTAAAACACCGATTCACCTTTTAATTCTCGAAATATAATGGAATTCACCGAAGTTGTACTATTCAGTATCGTTGCTCTAATTGCAGTTTTTTCTGTATTCAACTCTTCCCAAGCAAACCAAAAGTCCTACGTTCCGATTCCAAAAAAGAACAGGCACTAATTTTAGTGCCTGTTAGCTTTCGATAAAAATAGGCAAGCTTCTACTAATTTACTACTCCGGTCACTAGTTTTTTATGACTAGATTATACCGTAAAACTATGATAACAATAGGCTTACGGCTTAGTTCCTAATTGTTCGACTATTCTTCTAAAAGGCTAGTTTCTATCCATGAGATTTCGATTTAGATCAATCAACGATCTATTCCAAACCATGAAAAGCGTAACCGTATTCCTTTTCCTAGGTTTAGCTTTTTTAACACCTCAGCTTGGATGTAGCTTATATCAAGCCGTCGATAAAAATCAGCGTCCCCCTTTAAAAAGCAAAAATCCCAATATTGACCTATTTGGAGCCAGCAAGTTACAACTGATCGATGCAATTCGAGGCCAACGCGAAGCCATAACGAACTTGGAAAAAGAAAAGGAAACTTTACTCAAAAGAAACTACGAATTAGCGACTGATATTCAAACGATGAAAATCAAAGGGATGAAAACTCCTAACGCCAGTGGTATTTCTCCAATTCCTACGTTCTCAACCTTGCAAAATAATCAAGCAAATCAAAGCGGTGGAGCTGAATACGAATTCCATAACAAAGGAGTGGAGGCTTTTGGGAATGAAAATTACCCAGATGCTTTGGCAAACTTTAATAGATCGCTTGAGATCAATCCTAATTTCTTTGAAGCCCACACCAACATGGGAGTGGTCTTCATGATTCTTGGAGATTTCGACAAAGCAATCTTTCATTTAAAAAGAGCTTTAAAGATCAATCCTAATTTTGAGTATGCTCAAACCTACCTAAAAAAAGTCGAAAGCTTAAAAACCGAAAAGCGTTTGTAAAAAACTATCCCATCCCGCAGTAACAAGCTACTTTTCGCAACCTACCTCAGCCTTTCTTTTTACTTTTGGAATTATAATCCACTTCTTGTCTATATCAGTTTTTCCTAAAATTCCGGACTTTCTTGGATAGAATTGGCCTTTTATCAAAGCAAGTTTCCAATTTTGATCCCAAATCCCTTTATCGGTAGGAGGTTGGCTTCTATTGCTAAAATAAGAAACCTTGATATTAAAGCCCTTTTTATTCAAAAAAGCTTCTCCATCGACTTTAAACTGAGTAAAACGAACCTTGAATTTTATTGCTTATATCCTCGGTCGCTTTTCCAGTCTGACTCGCTAATTCCTTAACTTCATTAGCAACAACTGCAAAACCTTTCCCCTCTTCACCTGCGCGCGCCGCTTCGATAGTAGTATTTAGAGCAAGTAAATTTGTTTGCTTCGCTATAGAAGTAATAACGCTAATCACTTGCTGAATTTCTGCGCTGCTCTCTCCTAGCTTATTAATAGTTTGATTTGTGTTTTTTTCCATTTCTACAGCTGAAGCGGTAACCTCAGCGGCGTTATTAGGGAAGAATGCTAGAGGTTTGTCTGCGGGAACAATCAGCTGACTCAAACAATGTTGGATTAATGAGTAT